>NZ_JBFAVI010000083.1:0-27374 GCF_040679695.1 Micromonospora sp. NPDC052213 | reverse complement strand
GGCCGGGGGGGGGGGTGGGGGGGCGGCGGGGGGCGGGGGGTTCGCCCGGCGGGCCCGGGCCCCCCGCGGGGGGGCGGGGGGGGGGGGGGGGGGGGGGCCCTCAGGCGGGCCCCGGTGGGCCGGCCGCCGTCGGGTCGCCGGTCGTCTGGCCCGGCGCGGCCGTCGGGCCGGTCGCCTGGGTCGGCACGACCGGGCCGCCGGCCGCCGGCGCCGGCCGGCGCGTACGCCGCAGCAGCAGGACGACCACGACGGCGACGAGCAGCAGGAGCGCCGCCGCGCCGGCGACCAGCAGCCAGGGGAACGCGCCGCCGCCGTCGTCGCCCGCCGCCGGGGAGGCCGACGGCCTCGGCGGGGCCTCCGCGACCGCCCGCAGTTCGGTCGGCTTCTCCTGGTTGCTGCCGACCTTCCAGCTGACCGACCGGCCGTTGACCGTGCCGTTGGTGTCGAGGACCCGGCCGGGGAAGGTCACCGATATCTCGAACGACATCAACCGCATGAACGCCTGCTGATTCTGCGGATTCTGTTCCGCCACCTTCCCGCCGTATTTCTTCGGGTCGAGGGGAAGGGTGAAGCGGTAGAGATCGTCCTCCCGGACGAGCCGCACGCTCTCGCTGTTGAAATCGCGCAGCGGGGTGTTCCGATAGGTGATCTGGGAACCGAAGAGCTTGGCGTCCTCGTATCGGGTCTCCTCGCCCGGCGGCAGGGCGGGAATGTTCTTCCGCAGCTCGGCGAAGCCGGCCTCGACGGTGCGGTTGCCCGAGGTCAGCACGCTCTTCTGGGCGGTCAGCAGGAGTTGGCCGTCGACCGTGTCGTCGGCGTTGACGGTCAGCCCGAGATTCAGTTGCATGCAGCCGGTCAGCGCGGCCGCCAGAACGAGACACGCCGCGCCGCGGAGTGTCCTGCCGCGGATGAGTCCCGTATTCATGGGCATAGTGTGTGTGATCCAGATCACTACCATCAGTCAGCGATCAGTCACAACGAAGTCGCCGATCTTACCTGGCCGTTGTCCCCTTCGGCCGAGGTTGAAAATCGCCGAAATCGATATCCTGAAGGTTTGGCCCAGGCTGCCGTTTCTGCCGGTCAGGAGGTGGCGAGGCGGTGGTCGCGCGGGGTGACCCCGCGGACCCGGCGGAACGCCGTGCTCAGCGCGAACGGGCTGCCGTAGCCGACCTTGCGGGCGACCGCGCCCAGGGTGGCGTCAGGCTCGCGGAGCAGGTCGGCGGCGAGCGCCAGCCGCCACCCGGTCAGGAACGTCATCGGCGGCTCGCCGACCAACTCGGTGAACCGGCGGGCCAGCGCCGCCCGGGACACGCCCACCTCGGCCGCGAGGGAGGCGACCGTCCACGGCCGGGCCGGGGCGTTCTGGAGCAGCCGCAGCGCCGGGCCGACCACCGGATCGGCGGCGGCGACGTACCAGGCGGGCGCGGCCCCGGGGCGGGCGAACCAGGTGCGCAGCGCGGCGATCAGCACCAGGTCGAGCAGCCGGTCGAGGACCGCCTCCTGGCCTGGCGCGTCCCGGGTGACCTCCTCGGCGAGCACGGGCACCAGCGGGCTGCGCCACTCCTCGCCCCCGACCACGAGCAGCGGCGGCAGGGCGGTGAGCAGCCGCCGGCTCAGCTCCCCGGGAAGCTGGTAGGTGCCGGTCAGCAGCACGGTCGCGCCGTCCGGGCCCGTGCCCCAGGTGCGTACGCCCAGCGACATCGTCTCGGCCAGCGGCTCCCCGCGCAGCGTGGTGCACCGCTGCCCGGGATGGATGACCACCTGCGGCGGGGTGGCCGGGTCGTCCGCCACGAGATAGCCGTCAGGCCCGCGCAGCACCGCCACGTCGCCCGGCCCGAGCGCGACGGGCGCGCCGTCGTCGGGCACCACCCAGGCCGCGCCGCGGACCAGGGCGACCACGGTCAGCGGGGCGCGGTCCTCGATGCGCAGCGCGAACGGGGGATCCAGCAGCGACCGGAGCAGGAAGGCGCCCCGGGCCCGCGGCCCGTCGAGCAGCCCGGTGAGCGGATCCATCCCGCGAGCGTAGACGAGCGCACATGGCGCCGGCGGGCGCGCGGCGTCCGGCGTCTCGGGCGGGGACCGACCGGGTCAGTCTGCGATCGTCAGCCAGTCGGCGGCGCGGTGGCGGATGTCGGCGGGCACCTCGTGCGGGCCCGCGAACTCGTCGTAGGTGACGTCGTAGCCGAGCGAACGCAGCCGGGGCACCAGCCGGCGGCTGCACACGTCGACCGGCAGGACCGGGTCGTCGGCGCCGTGCGAGACGTAGACGCGGGGGCGGCCGTGGGTGACCAGCGGCGCGGCGAAGCCGGGGGAGAAGGCCACCACCGCGTCGACCAGGTCGCCGTTGGTCAGGCCCAGCGAGAGGGCGTACGAGGCGCCGTCGGAGAACCCGCCGAACGCCACCTGCCCGACGGGGTAACCGGCGAAGGCCGTGGCCAGCAGCCCGTCGATCCGTCGGACGTCCACCCCGAAGCCCTCCACGATCAGGTCCCAGCTGCTCGACGCCGCCTGCGGGGCCACCAGCAGCAGTTGGTGCGCGTCGGCGACCGGCAGCAGCAGGTCCACGCCCTGCCGGGCCGAGCCGCCGGCCCCGTGCAGCAGCAGCACCAGCCGGTACGGCCGGCCGTCGACCGGCTCCGGGGCGTACACCATCGCCAGCGGCCCGCCGTCGGCGTCGGTCAGCGTCACCATGCCGGTGGCCGCCCGGGTGACGGGTGGCGCCGGACGCGCGGTGAGCCGGCCGTGCCGTGGGTTCTCCTCCGGCTGCCGGTGCGGCGCGGCGGGTTCGGCCACGGGATCACCGCTCCTCGTCCTCGGCGGGGGTGCGCCAGCGGTTACCCCGCTGCCCCGGGGTTAACCCTGCCGGGCCGCCTCCGGCGCGGCCAGCGACCCCTGCCGGCCGAGGGCGCGCCGGCCCGGACACGCCGGACACCGGACGGGAGGCGCTGGCCGCGACCGGCTCATCCGCTGACCCGGCGGACCAGCCGGGACGGGAACACCGTCGCCGGCGGCACCGGCCGTCCGGCCAGCACGGCGGTCGCCGCCGCCGTGGCGATCCGCCCCACCGGGTGCGTCGCCGTGGTCAGCGCGGGGGTGGTCATCGCGGCGAGCGGGATGTCGTCGAACCCGGTGACGGCGACGTCCCCGGGCACCTGGACGCCGTCGCCGCGCAGCCCGTCGATCACCCCGAGCGCGGTGGCGTCGCTGATCCCGACGATCGCGTCCGTGTCCGGCCAGCGCGCCAGCACCTCCCGGGCCGCCGCCCGGCCCCGGCCCGCGCTGAAGTCCCCCGGCACCAGCCGCACCGGCAGGCCCGCGTCGCGCACCACCCGGCGGTACGCGCCCACCGACCGGCCGGCGCAGGACAGCCAGCGGGGGCCGGTCACCATCGCGATGCGGCGGCGGCCGGTGGCGTACAGGTGCCGCACCACGGCCTCCGTGCCGCCACCGTTGTCCACGTCGAAGGCGGGTACGAGGGCGGAGCCGATGCCGATCGAGGCCACCCGGCCGCGCAGCGCCGCCGGGACCGCCCGGAGCACCGCGTCGGTGGTGTTGACCAGGATGATCCCGCCGACGCTGCGGTCCTCGGCCAGCCGGCGCAGCCCGGCCGGCTGCCGCCTCGGGAGCCAGTGCAGCGCGACCCCGAGCCCGTACGGCGCGCAGACCCGGGCGGTCGCGCCCACCACCCGGTCGACGTACGGGTCGTCGAGGACGGTCGGGGCGACGCCGGACACCGCGACCACCAGCCGCACACCGGTGCCCCGGACCAGCGCGCGGGCGGCCGGGTTCGGTGCGTACCCGAGCCGGTCGGCGGCGGCGGTGACCCGGTCGCGGGCGGTGGGCGAGGCGTAGCCGGTGCCGGCGATCACCCGCGAGGCGGTGGCCCGGGAGACGCCCGCCGCCCGGGCGACGTCGTCGAGTGTGGGCGGTCGGCCAGCCGTCGTCATACCTGTCCTCCCCGTGGTCGCCGTCCCCGGCGCGGACGGTCGACGCGCATCATCTCCCTCGCGGGTCGGCGACGGTAAGGGGTGGCAGGCGATTGTCCTGGCAGCGCTCTCAGGTGTGGGATCGTGCGGCAGACCGCCCGAGGCGAGAGGACGCCACCGTGAGCCGCACCGCCGCCCCGCCCGCCGCGCCGACCCCGGCCGTACCCCGGGCGGTGCTGGCCGCCCGTACCGGCGTGGCGGTCGTGTTCGCGCTCAACGGCCTGGCCGTTGCCACCTGGTTCTCCCGGGTGCCCGCCGTCCGGGACGCGCTGGGGCTCAGCGCGGGCCGGCTCGGGCTGCTCCTGCTCGCCATGTCCGTCGGCGCGCTGCTCGCGATGCCCACCGCCGGCCTGGTGGCCCAGCGGCTCGGGGCGGCCCGCACGGTGGCCCTCGGCTGCCTGCTCGTCGCGGCCGGGCTGACCGTGGCCGGGGTCGCCGCCCCGGCCGGTTCCCTGGTCGGGGTCGCGGTCGGGTTGTGCGCTCTCGGCTACGGCTCCGGCATCTGCGACGTCGCCATGAACGTCGAGGGTGCGGCGGTCGAGCGGCGGCTGGGACGCACGATCATGCCCCGCTTCCACGCCGCGTGGAGCCTCGGCTCCGTGGCCGGCGCCGGGCTCGGCGCGGGGGCGGCCCGCCTCGGCCTGCCGGTCGCGGCGCACCTCGCCGCGCTGGCGGCGGTGGTGCTCTGCGGCACGCTGCTGGCCGTCCGGTCGTTCCTGCCGGCGGCCGAGAGCGGCACCGCCTCCGCGTCGGCGGCCCCGGCCGAGCGCCGCCGCGACCTGCTCGCCGCCTGGCGGGAGCCGCGCACGCTGCTCATCGGCCTGCTGGTGCTGGTGTCGGCGTTCGCCGAGGGCAGCGCCAACGACTGGCTGGCCGTCGCCTTCATCGACGGCCACGGCCTCAGCGAGGCGGCCGGGGCGGCCGTGTTCGGGGTCTTCGTCGTCGGCATGACCCTGGGCCGCACGGCGGGCACCGTCGCGCTGGACCGGTGGGGCCGGGTGCCCGTCCTGTCCGGCACGATCCTGCTCGCCACCGCCGGCGCGGGCGTGGCGGTGCTCGCCGGCTCCGGGCCGGTGGCGGTTGCCGGCGTCGCGCTCTGGGGGATCGGCGCGTCGCTCGGCTTCCCGGTGGGGATGAGCGCGGCGGCCGACGACGCGCGGCGGGCGCCGGCCCGGGTCAGCGTGGTCGCCGTGATCGGCTACACGGCGTTCCTCGCCGGCCCGCCGCTGCTCGGCCTGCTCGGCGACCGGGTCGGCACGCTGCCCGCCCTGCTCGTGGTGCCGGTGCTGCTGCTGCCCACCCTCGCCCTGGTGCCGGCCACCCGCCCGCCGGCCCGCTGACGCGGCACCTCCGCAGGGCACTCACACCCGGCTCGCAGCCGCGTCCCAGGAAACGGTGCTGCACTGGGAGGACGCCGAGGAGAGGAGCGGGGGGATGGGCTGGTTCAGTCGACGGCCGCGCGGCACCGACGCGGCCCCCACGAAGCTCGACCGCGAGGCGACCCGCGAGGACCTGGCCGCGCTGGAGGCGTTCGTCACCAGCCGCCGGGGCGTGGAGTTCTACCTGGAGCCGGAGACCACGGCGACCGACACCACCGTGGTGGCGATCGCCCACGACGGCGAGTGGATCCGCCGCCGCACCGGCTCGCCGCGCGCCGCCGGGTCGATCGCGCGCAAGCACGCGGTGCCGCTGTACGAGGCCGCCCGCACCGGCTACCCGGAGCGGATGCGGGCGTGGAACCGGGCCCACCCGGAGCGCCGCGTCCGCTGAGCGTGGCGCCGCCGCGCCGTCACCGCGCGGCGGCGACCGCCGCGCGTGCCTCGTCCAGCGTCATCGGCGGCTGGTGGCTCGCGACGTACCAGTGGACGTCGTCGGCCAGCAGCCGGCGTACCAGGGCGAGGTCGGGCTGGTCCTCGGGGGTGCGCAGGTGCGCCGGCGGCGGATAGAAGCAGTCGCCGAGCAGCAGCACGCCCGAGTCCGGCACCGCCACCACCGTCGAGTCCGGCGCGTGGGTGCCCCCGACGTGCCGCACCCGTACGCCGACCGGCAGCTCCAACTCGTCGGTGAAGGTCCGGGTCGGCGGCAGCACCGCGAAGTCGTCCCACGAGTCGACCGCCAGCGCCCGGGCCCGGAAACTCGGGCCGAGCCGCGGGTTCGCCCGCACCTGCTCCCGCAGGTACCGGTGGCTCCACGGCCGGGCCGCCTCCGCACGCAGCAGCCGTTCGCCGGCGACGTGGCCGACGATCTCCACGTCGGGCCAGGCGCAGGCGCCCCACACGTGGTCCCAGTGGTGGTGCGTGTAGACCAGCCAGCGGGGCGGCGGCAAGCCGGCGGCAGCCAGCGCGGACCGGATCTCCCGGGCGTGCGCGGGGCTCTGCCCCGCGTCGACCAGCACGCTGCCCCGGTCGTCGGCGACCAGGGCGACGCCGGCCTGGACGGCTTCCGGCTCCGGATCACCCGGGCAGAGCCAGACCCGACCGGCGAGGTGCTGGAACGTCACGGCGGCCATGGCGCACACCCTCCCTGGGTTCCGGACAATCGCGTCGGACTGCCGCCCGATCGTAGTGCTCCCGGGCAGAGGTGCGGTGTCTGGATCCAGGCGATGTCGCGGCTGGCCCCGGGCGCCGGCGGTTGGTGTCGCGGCGGGCGCCCCTGCCCGGCGGCGCCGCCCGTGGGGACGGGGCGGGCGGTAGGGTTTCCGGCATGGCTGACCGGTCGTCGGCCCTGGGCCGTCCCTTCTGGACATTCTGGACCGCCGCCGCCCTGGCCAACCTGGGCGACGGCATCCGGGTGGCGGCGTTCCCGCTCCTCGCCGCCGCGCTGAGCGACGACCCGGTGGCGGTGGCCGCCGTGGCCGCGGCGCAGTTCCTGCCCTGGTTGGTCACCGGCCTGCTCGCCGGAGCGCTCGCGGACCGCAGGGGAGCCCGGGAGATCATCGCCGCTGCCGACGTGGGCCGGGTCCTGGTCCTGTCGACGTTGGCCCTGACCGTCGCGGTGGGCAGGGCGCCGATCGGCCTCGTCGTCGTCGCCGCGTTCCTGCTCGGCGTCGGCGAGACCCTGCGCGACACCGCCGCCCAGACCGCCGTTCCCCGACTGGTGGACGACGCGCAGCTGGAGAAGGCCAACGGTCGTCTCGTGGCGGGCGAGATCGTGGGCAACGAGTTCGTCGGCCCGCCGGTCGGCGCGCTGCTGTTCGTCGCGGGGGCGGCACTGCCGTTCGCCGTCAACGGCGCCTCCCTCGCGTTGGCCGTCATGCTCGTGCTGTCCCTGCCGCTGACCCTCGCCCGCCCGGCCCCGGGAGCCGGTGCCGGCGGGCCGTCCGGCGGCGCGGCCGCCCCCGCGCGGGACGGGGCGCTCGCCGGGCTGCGGTGGCTGGCCCGGCAGTCCGTGCTCCGTACGCTCGTGCTCGTCGGCGCGGCCGTCGCCGCCGCGGACAGCGCCTGGTTCGCGATCTTCGTGTTGTACGCGCGGGACAGCCTCGGCCTCGGCGCGCTCGGCTTCGGCCTGCTGCTGGCCACCGGCGCGGGCGGCGGCCTCGCCGGCTCCCTCGTCGCCGACCGGCTGATCGCCCGCTTCCGGCACCGGCACGTGCTGACGTGGTCGATGGCGGTCACCGCCGGAGCGCCGGCGCTCCTGGTCGTCGCGCCGCACCGGGTCGCCGCCGTGGCGGTCGTCGTCAGCACCAGCGCGGCGTTCGCCGTCCTCAACGTGGCCGCGCTGTCGCTCCGGCAGCGCCTCGTGCCCGGCGACCTGCTCGGCCGGGTGGTCGCCGCCTCCCGGGTCCTCACCTACGGCTGCACCGCGCTGGGGGCGCTCGCCGGCGGCGCGCTGGCCGCCGGCCTGGGCCTGGACGCGCCGTTCCTCTTCAGCGGCGCCGTCGCGGTGGCCGCGACCGTCGCCTGGAGCGTCGCGTCCCGGCCCTCCGCGCCGGCCGACCCGGCCTGACGGAGGCGTTGTCCCTCACCGCCCCGGCGACCCGGCCGGCGGGCGCGAACGGTCGGCTCACCGGCAGGGCCGTGCCTGTCGTCAGCCGCGCCCGCGACGTCCGAGTCCGACGAGCCGGGCCACGAGGACGGCGGCGCAGCCGAGCGTCGCGGTGACCAGCAGCACCATGAACGTCGGATAGATGTACGCCACCTGGATCCAGGCGACGTCACGCCCCCGGTAGAGCCAACCGACCACCCGGTGGATCGAGGCGAGCAGCGGCAGCGGCGCGAGCAGCGGAAGCAGCCGTACCAGCGTCCAGGGGCGTACCGTCCGGCCGGCGGCCCAGCGGCGTGACCGGAGCACGCCCCGGCCGGTGAGTGCGGCGCAGGCGACCGCCAGCACCAGCAGCACGGCGTCGACGACCACGAGCGGCGTGCCCGCCGAGGGCGCCGGCGTTCCCTCGATCAGCGCGATGAGCCGCTCGGCGAGGGCCGACGCGTGGCCGTACGCCAGTCCGGTGTTCGCCATGACCGCGACCCCGTAGCCGGACGCGGGCAGCAGCGCCTGGTACGCCGTCGAGGTGAACAGGTCACCGCTGTGCGCGATCATCGGCGCCCCCGATCCGGTCTTCTCCACGAACCAGCCGAGGGCGTAGGAGTCGGAGACCGCGGACGGGCGGTGCAGCGTGGCGAGGCCCGCCGGGGAGACGACCGCCGTGCCCTCCGGACCGCGACCCTGGTTGCCCTGCGCGATCAGCCACGCCGCCATGTCGTGCGCCGAGCTGAGCACCCCGCCGGAGCCGTTGCCGAAGGCCGGCGGCTCGGGCAGGGCGACCGGCCTGCCGAGGACCATGAGGTGGCCGCGCGCGCTCGACGGCAGGTCGGCGGCCACGTCGAGGGTGCGACTGTCGGTCATGCCGAGCGGGGCGAAGACCCGCGTCCGCAGGTACTCGTCGAACGGCAGCCCGCTGACCACCTCGACGAGTCGTGCGGCCACCTGGAAGTTCGGGTTGTGGTACTCCCACCTCGTGCCGGGGGCGGCGGCCAACCGGGCCGTACGCATCCCCGCGACGGCCTCCCGCAGCGAACCCGGCTGGCGCCTGGTGAACGCGGGGAACGTCGTGTCCGACATCCCGGAGGTCTGGTCGAGCAGCTGCCGCACGGTGATCCGGGCCGCCCGGGGGTCGTCCATCGTGAACTCCGGCAGGTGCCGGTGGACCGGCCCGTCGAGTTCCACCCGGCCCGCCTCGACCAGCTGCATCACGGCGAGGGCGGTGAACGACTTGCTCACCGACGCCACGGCCATCGGGGTGCGCGCCGTGATCGGGTCGCCGGCGGGGGTGTGGCCGTACCCGGCGGCGTGCACCACCTCGGTCCCCCGGGTGACGGCCACCGCGGCGCCGGGCAGCCCGGTGGCGTCGCGGTACTGGCGGACGGCGGCGTCGACGGCGGCGGCGTCGATCCCGGCCGGGGGCGCGGCCGGGGCCGCCGGGGCGGGCGACGCGGCGAGCGCCGCGGCACCGGCCAGGACGAGGAGTCGCGTGATCATGGTCGGAGTCTCGGCCGGTCGGGGACCCCGCACATCGGATCGTGGTCCGAACCCGGGATCGGACCGTGGTCCGACGCCCGCCGGCCGGCCGGTGGATACGGTGGTCCGGTGGTCACCTCGGGGCGGCTCGGGCTGCGGCAGTTGATGGCGTTCGACGCGCTGGTGGGCGTCGCCCTCGTGCTCCTCACGGTGTTCCGGACGCCCGGCGCCCCGGCGCTCGCCGGTGGCCTGGCGGTGCTGTTCGGGGCTCCGCTCGCCGTCCGCCGGCGCTGGCCGGCGCCGGTGCTCGCCGTCGTGGTGCTGGCGGGGGCGGTGGCGGTCGCCGTCGGGGCGGCCGGCGACGCGGTGGTGTTCGCGGTCGCGTTCGCGCTCTACCCGGTCGCGCTGGTCACCTCCACCCGGGACGGCGTGTCGGCGCTCGTCGTGGTGCTGGCCGCCCTCACGGGCGCGGGGCTGGCGGGCGGCACGGTCCCCGGGCTGCCGATCGTCCCGACCCGGGCGGGGGAGGAGTCGTTCGCCGCCACGCCGGTCCCGGTCCTGCTCTACGCCGCGACCGTCGTCGCCGCTTCGTGGGCGCTCGCCCGCGCGGTGCGCGCCCGTCGACGTCACGTCGCCCAACTCGCCGCGTCGCGTGCCGACCAGGCGGTGGCCGAGGAACGGCTGCGCATCGCCCGGGACATCCACGACGTGGTCGGGCACAGCCTCAGCCTGATCGCCATGAAGGCGGCCGTCGCCAACCACCTGGCGGACAGCCATCCCGAGCAGGGCCGGGCCGCCCTGGGCACGATCGAGCGGGTCAGCCGGAGCGCGCTCGACGACATCCGGGTCGTGCTCGGCGCGCTGCGCGACCCGGCCGACACCGCGCCGAGCTTCGCCGAACTCGACCCGCTGGTCGAGGCCGTCCGGTCCGCCGGTGTCACCGTCGACGTCGACCGGGCGGCCGACCTGACCCGGGTGCCCGCGGCCGTGCAGGTCTCGGCGTACCGCATCGTGCAGGAGGCACTCACCAACGTGCTGCGCCACGCCGGCCCGACCCGCTGCCGGCTCGCCGTGGCGGTCGAGCCCGGGGTGCTGGCCGTCGCCGTCGTCGACGACGGGGGGTCGGGGCGCGCCGTCGGGCCGCCCGGCCACGGGCTGCGGGGCATGCGCGAGCGTGCCGTGATGCACGGCGGCACCCTGGAGGCCGGCGTCGAGCCCGGCGGTGGCTTCGCCGTGCGCGCCCGGCTGCCGTTCACCCCGGCGGTGTCGGACGATGGGTGAGCCCGTACGCGTGCTCCTGGCCGACGACGACGTGCTGCTGCGCGGCACCCTCCGGCTGCTGGTCGACGCCACCCCGGGAATGACCGTGGTGGCCGAGGCGGGCACCGGGCGGGCGGCCGTCGAACTCGCCAGGACGCACGCGCCCGAGGTGGTGCTGATGGACGTCCGGATGCCCGAGATGGACGGCATCACCGCCACCGAGCAGGTCACCGCCGGCCGGGACGCGCCCCGGGTGCTCGTCCTCACCACCTTCGACCTCGACGACTACGTGTACCGGGCGCTGCGGGCCGGGGCGAGCGGCTTCCTGCTCAAGGACACGTCCCCCGTACGGCTGCTCGACGCGATCAGGGTGGTCGCCGCGGGCGAGGCGCTGCTGGCCCCCAGCGTCACCCGTCGGCTCATCGCCGAGTTCACCCGGATGCCGGCGGCCCGACGGGCGCCGGGACGGCTCGACGGGGTGACCCCGCGGGAGCGGGAGGTGTTGACGTTGATCACCCGTGGGATGTCCAACACCGAGATCGAGCAGCACCTGCACCTCAGCCGGGGCACCGTCAAGACGCACATCGGCCGGTTGATGACGAAGCTGGGCGTCCGCGACCGGGCGCAACTGGTGATCGCGGGCTACGAGTCGGGGCTCGCCGACCGGTGAGGTGACGTCGACCGTCGCGCACGCCGCGCCGGCCCGGTCGGCGTCCGATCCCGTCGCGTTGACCCGGGGACCGGGGGTGTGGCAGCATTCGCGGCCTGACGGCAGTGAAGGAAGCCGGTGCGATTCCGGCGCGGTCCCGCCACTGTCACCGGGGAGCGATCCCCCCTCGTGAGTCACGGCCGTGCGTGCGCGGTTGGAAGACCGGGGGTGAGCGTCGATCCGGGAGCCAGGATACTTCGGCCGTCGGGAGTGACCCCAGGGCGTGGACACCCGAGGAGGACCCGATGACGCACCGCGTCTCCGCCATCGACGATCATCGTCGCATCGTGCCCGGCCGTGCCAGCGTGCCGGCGAGCAGCCGCGTTTCCGCAGCCCCGTCCGGCCGCCGCGCCGCGCGTCCGGCCGGCCGTGCTGTGCCCGCCCCCGGCCGCCCCGCAGCGGTCGGACACGTCGCCCGTCCCTGACGCCCGCACCGCGCCGCCCGACCCCGCCGGCCCGCCGGTGAGCTGCTTCCCGGCCCGCCGTACCCGCTGAACCGCGCCCATCCCTCGTACCGCCCGATCGTCCTCGCGTCGATCCGGGCGTCACTCTCCGGAGCCGTCCGTGCGCATCCTGCTGCTGTCCACCGCCGACACCGACCTGCTCGCCGCCCGCGCCAGCGGCGCCGACTACCGCCTCGCCAACCCCGCCCGGGTCGCCGCCGACGCCGTGCCCGCGCTGCTCGACGGCGTGGACCTCGCGGTCGTACGCCTGCTCGGCGGCCGGCAGGCGTGGCCGGACGGGCTCGCCACGGTGCTGGCCTCCGGCGTGCCCACGGTCGTGCTCAGCGGCGAGTCCGCGCCGGACGCGGACCTGATGGCGGCCTCCACCGTCCCCGCCGGGGTGGCCACCCAGGCGTTGGCCTACCTGGTCGAGGGCGGCCCCGGGAACCTCGCCCAGCTCGCCCGGTTCCTCTCCGACACGGTGCTGCTCACCGGCGAGGGGTTCGCCCCGCCCGCGCCCACCCCGACGTACGGCGTCCACGGTGACCGTCCCGTGCGGCCCGACCGGCCGACCGTCGGGATCGTCTTCTACCGGGCGCACGCCCTCGCCGGCAACACCGGCTTCGTCGACGCCCTCGCCGACGCCGTCGACGCGGCCGGCGGCAACCCCCTGCCGATCTTCTGCGGCTCGCTGCGCGGCCTCACCGCCGGCGCGGGACCGCTCGGGCTCTTCGGCCGCTGCGACGCCCTGCTGGTCACCGTGCTCGCCGCCGGCGGCACGGTCGCCGCCGACGCCTCCGGCGGGGGCGACGAGGACGCCTGGGACGTGGGCGCGCTCGCCGCCCTCGACGTGCCGGTGATCCAGGCGCTCTGCCTCACCAGCACCCGCGAGCAGTGGGCCGGCAGCGACGCCGGACTGTCCCCGCTGGACGCCGCGATGCAGGTGGCCATCCCCGAGTTCGACGGCCGGATCGTCACCGTGCCGTTCTCGTTCAAGCGGATCGACGCCGACGGGCTCTCCAGCTACGTCGCCGACCCGGAGCGGGCCGCCCGGGTGGCCGGCATCGCCGTGCGGCACGCCCGCCTGCGGCACGTGCCCAACGCCGACAAGCGGCTCGCGGTCGTGCTCAGCTCCTACCCGACGAAGCACTCCCGGGTCGGCAACGCCGTCGGCCTGGACACCCCGGCCTCGGCGGTCCGGCTGCTCGCCGCCCTCGCCGAGGCCGGCTACCACCTCGGCGACGCCCCGGTGCCCGACGACGGGGACGCGCTCATCCACGCCCTCATCGCCGCCGGGGGACACGACGTCGAGTGGCTCACCCCGGAACAGCTCGCCGCCGCCGAGGCGCGGGTGCCCGGGGCGACGTACCGGCGCTGGTTCGACCAGGCACCGGCGGAACTGCGGGAGCGGATGCTCGCCCACTGGGGGGAGCCGCCCGGCGGGCTCTACACCGACGGCGGGGACATCGTGCTGGCCGGGCTGCGCTTCGGCAACGTGGTGCTGCTGATCCAGCCGCCGCGCGGCTTCGGCGAGAACCCGATCGCCATCTACCACGACCCGGACCTGCCGCCCAGCCACCACTACCTGGCCGCGTACCGCTGGCTGGCCGCGCCCGCCACCGACGGCGGCTTCGGCGCGGACGCGGTGGTGCACCTGGGCAAGCACGGCACCCTGGAGTGGCTGCCCGGCAAGGGTCTCGGGCTGGCCGCCGACTGCGCCCCCGACGCCGTCCTTGGCGACCTGCCGCTGGTCTACCCGTTCATCGTCAACGACCCCGGCGAGGGCACCCAGGCCAAGCGCCGCGCGCACGCCGTCGTCGTCGACCACCTGGTGCCGCCGATGGCCCGCGCCGAGACGTACGGCGACCTGGCGAAGCTGGAGCAGCTCCTCGACGAGTACGCCACCGTGCAGGCGCTCGACCCCGCCAAGGTGCCCACCGTGCAGGCGCAGATCTGGGCCCTGGTGCGCGCCGCGGAGCTGCACCACGACCTGCACGCCGAGGACATGCCGGCCGCCGAGGACTTCGACGACTTCGTGCTGCACCTCGACGGGTACCTCTGCGAGGTCAAGGACGTGCAGATCCGCGACGGCCTGCACATCCTCGCCGCCGCGCCCACCGGCGAGCCCCGGGTCAACCTCGTCCTCGCCGTGCTGCGCGCGCCCCAGGTCTGGGGCGGCGCCCGCGCCCTGCCCGGCCTGCGCCAGGCCCTCGCCGCCGCGTACGGGCTCGACGAGCAGGCGCTGCTCGCCGCGCCGGGCCAGCGGCTGGCGCTGCCCGAGGCGCTGACCGACACCGTCGACGGGCCGGCCGGCACCGCCGCCGACGCCGTCGACCTGATCGAGGCCCTCGCGCGCCGGCTGGTCGTCGGCATGGAGACCCTCGGCTGGGACGCCGACAAGGTCGACGCCGTGGTCGAGGAGGTCACCGGCCGGGCCGTCCCGGACGCCGCCGCCGTGCTCCGCTTCGCCGCCACCGAGCTGGTGCCCCGGCTGGACCGCACGACCGACGAGATCGACCGGGTGGTGGGCGCGCTCGACGGGCGGTTCGTGCCGCCCGGCCCGTCCGGCTCGCCCACCCGGGGCCTGGTCAACGTGCTCCCCACCGGCCGGAACTTCTACTCCGTCGACCCCAAGGCGATCCCCAGCCGCAACGCCTGGGACGTCGGGGTGGCCCTGGCCGACTCGCTGCTCGCCCGGCACCTCGCCGACACCGGCGAGTACCCGCGCTCCGTCGGCCTGACCGTCTGGGGCACCAGCGCCATGCGCACCCAGGGCGACGACGTCGCCGAGGTGCTCGCGCTGCTCGGCTGCCGCCCCACCTGGGACGACCGCTCCCGCCGGGTCACCGGCGTCGAGGTGGTGCCGCCGGCCGAGCTGGGCCGCCCCCGCGTCGACGTCACCGTGCGGATCTCCGGCTTCTTCCGGGACGCCTTCCCGCACGTGGTCGCGCTCATCGACGACGCGGTGCGGCTGGTCGCCGCCCTGGACGAACCCGCCGAGCAGAACTTCGTCCGCGCGCACGTCGCCGCCGACCTCGCCGAGCACGGCGACGAGCGGCGGGCCACCGCCCGCGTCTTCGGCTCCAAGCCGGGCGCGTACGGGGCCGGGCTGCTGCCGCTGATCGACTCCCGTAACTGGCGCAGCGACGCCGACCTCGCCGAGGTGTACGCCGTCTGGGGCGGCTACGCCTACGGCCGGGGGCTGGACGGGCGGGAGGCGCGCGCCGACATGGAACGCTCCTTCGCCCGGATCGCGGTGGCGGTGAAGAACCAGGACACCCGCGAGCACGACATCGTCGACTCCGACGACTACTTCCAGTACCACGGCGGGATGGTGGCGATGGTCCGTCACCTCACCGGCGCCGCCCCGGCCGCGTACGTGGGCGACTCGGCGATGCCGCACGACGTGCGTACCCGCACCCTCGGCGAGGAGACCCGGCGGGTGTTCCGGGCCCGGGTGGTCAACCCGAAGTGGATCGCCGCGATGCGCCGGCACGGCTACAAGGGCGCGTTCGAGCTGGCCGCGACCGTGGACTACCTGTTCGGCTACGACGCCACCGCCGGCGTCGTCGACGACTGGATGTACGAGCACCTGGCCGCCGCGTACGTCTTCGACGAGACCACCCGGGAGTTCCTGGAGCAGTCGAACCCGTGGGCGCTGCGCGGCATCACCGAGCGGCTCCTCGAGGCGGCCGACCGGGGCCTGTGGGCCGCGCCCGAGCCGACCACCCTGGACCGGCTCCGCGAGACGTACCTGGCCAGCGAGGGCGACCTGGAGGAACGGCAGTGAGCGCGAGGAGTGAGCCGGTCCTGCGAGCCCCGCAGTCGCGAACGGAGGCGACTCAGTGAGCGCGAGGAGTGAGCCGGTCCTGCGAGCCCCGCAGCCGCGAACGGAAGGCGGCGCAGTGACCACCTACCCGTTCAGCGCGGTGCTGGGCATGGACGACATGCGGCTCGCCCTGCTGCTCAACGCGGTCTCCCCGGCGATCGGCGGGGTGCTCGTCCGCGGCGAGAAGGGCACCGCCAAGTCGACGGCCGTACGGGCCCTGGCCGCGCTGCTGCCGCCCGTGGACCGGGTGGCCGGCTGCCGCTTCGCCTGCGACCCCGCCGCCCCCGACCCGTCCTGCCCGGACGGCCCGCACCCCGACGGGCCGGCCGCCGAGCGGCGTCCCGCCCGGCTGGTGGAGCTGCCGGTCGGCGCGGCCGAGGACCGGGTGGTCGGCTCGCTCGACCTGGAGAAGGCGCTCGGCGAGGGCGTCCGCGCCTTCGAGCCGGGCCTGCTCGCCGCCGCCCACCGCGGCGTGCTCTACGTCGACGAGGTCAACCTGCTCCACGACCACCTGGTGGACCTGCTCCTCGACGCCGCGGCGATGGGCCGTTGCCACGTGGAGCGGGAGGGCGTCTCGGTCAGCCACGCGTCCCGGTTCCTGCTGGTCGGCACGATGAACCCGGAGGAGGGGGAGCTGCGCCCGCAGCTGCTGGACCGGTTCGGGCTGACCGTGGAGGTCGGGGCCAGCCGCGACCCGGCCGTACGCGTCGAGGTGGTCCGCCGCCGGCTCGCCGCCGACGCCGACCCGGCCGGCTTCGCCGCCCGCTGGGCCGACGCCGACGCGCAGGTCGCCCGCCGGGTCGCCGCCGCCCGGCAGCGGCTGGAGCGGGTGCTGCTGCCCGACGCCGCGCTGCGCCGGATCGCCGAGGTGTGCGCGGCGTTCGACGTGGACGGCATGCGCGCCGACATCGTCACCGCCCGCACCGCGCTGGCGCACGCCGCCTGGCACGGCCGGGACGTGGTCACGGTGGAGGACGTCCGGGTCGCCGCCCGGCTGGCGCTGCCGCACCGCCGCCGCCGCGACCCGTTCGACACGCCCGGACTGGACGAGAAGCGCCTCGACGAGGCCCTGGACCGGGCCGGCGACGACGATCCCGACGACCCGGGCGGCCCCGGCGGTCCCGGCGACGGCCCGTCCGGCGGACCCGACGGTCCCGGCCCGCACGGCGGCCCGGGCGGCGCCGGCGGCACCCCGGACGACGGCGGGCCCGGCGGGACCCCGCCGGCCGGTCGCGACGAGCCGGGCCCCGGGCGCGGCGACGCCGCCGACGGGGACGGCGGCGACGGCCCGGTGCCCGACAGCGGCGACCCGGCGCAGGGCCGGTACGACGACGACCCGCCCGGCCCGGCCGACGGGGCCCCGGTCGACGGCGGCGGTCCCGGGCCGACCGGCTCGGCGGACGGCCGGCCCGGCGCCGGCGGGCAGGCGGTGGCCGTACCCCGGCAGGGGCTCAAGGCGCGGCTGCTCACCGCGCCCGGGATCGGCGACGGGGTGCCCGGCCGCCGCTCCCGCGCCCGCACCGGGCGGGCCCGCACCACCGGCGCGCGGGTGCCGGCCGGCCGGGCCGGGGCGCTGCACCTGCCGGCGACCCTGCGGGCCGCCGCCCCGCACCAGGGCGCCCGGGGGCGCGTCGCCGGGCCGCTGCGGCTGCGCCCCGACGACGTCCGCGAGGCCGTCCGCGAGGGACGCGAGGGCAACCTGGTGCTCTTCGTGGTCGACGCCAGCGGCTCGATGGGCGCCCGGGCGCGGATGGCCGCCGTCAAGGGCGCCGTGCTCGCCCTGCTCACCGACGCCTACCAGCGCCGGGACAAGGTCGCGGTGGTCGCCTTCCGGGGAGCCGCCGCGCAGACCCTGCTGCCGGCCACCTCCTCGGTGCTCGCGGCCTCGACGCGGCTGGCCGAGCTGCCCACCGGCGGGCGTACGCCGCTGGCCGAGGGGCTGCTCGCCGCCGCCGACCTGCTGCGGGTGGAGCGGCTGCGCGATCCGCGCCGCCGCCCCCTGGTGCTGGTCGTCACCGACGGCCGCGCCACCGCCGGGGAGCGCCCGCTCGACCGGTCGGCCCGCGCGGCGGCCGTGCTCGCCGCCACCGGCGCCCCCTGCGTCGTCGTGGACTGCGAGAGCGGCCCCGTCCGCCTCGGCCTGGCCCGCCGCCTCGCCGCCCAACTCGGCGCCGACCACCACCGGCTCGAGGAGGTCGCCACCGCCCCCCTCACCGACCTCGCCGCCGCCACCGCCGTGGCGCAGAACAGGAGTGTTGCCTGATGCCGCAGGGGAAGCCGTCCCACGTGCCCGCCGACGGGTTGACCACGCGGCAGCGGCGCAACCGGCCGCTGCTGCTGGTCCACACCGGACAGATGAAGGGCAAGTCGACCGCCGCGTTCGGGCTGGCGCTGCGCGCCTGGACCGCCGGGCTGCCGATCGGGGTGTTCCAGTTCGTCAAGAGCGCCAAGTGGCGGGTGGGCGAGGAGAACGCCTTCCGCGCCCTCGGCGAGGTGCACGAGCGCACCGGGCAGGGCGCCCCGGTGGCCTGGCACAAGATGGGCGAGGGCTGGTCCTGGATCCAGCGCGGCGGCGAGGCCGACCACGCCGCCGACGCCCTGGAGGGCTGGCGGCAGATCCAGCGCGACCTGGCCGCCGAGCGCTACGGCCTGTACGTGCTCGACGAGTTCACCTACCCGATGAAATGGGGCTGGGTGGACGTCGACGAGGTGGTCGACACCCTCGTGAACCGCCCCGGGTTCCAACACGTCGTCGTCACCGGCCGCGACGCCGACCCGCGCCTGGTCGACGCCGCCGACCTGGTCGCCGAGCTGACGAAGGTCAAGCACCCGATGGACGCCGGCCAGAAGGGCCAGAAGGGCATCGAGTGGTGACGGTCGAGCCGGGGGCGCCGTGGGCGCTGCCCCGGGTGGTGGTCGCCGCACCCGCCAGCGGGCACGGCAAGACCACCGTCGCCACCGGGCTGCTCGCCGCGCTGCGCCGCCGTGGCCTGGCCGTCAGCCCGCACAAGGTCGGCCCGGACTACATCGACCCCGGCTACCACGCGCTCGCCGCCGGTCGCCCCGGCCGCAACCTCGACCCGTGGCTGGTCGGCGAGGAGCGGATCGCGCCGCTGCTGCGGCACGGCGCCGCCACCCCGACGCCCGCCGACATCGCCGTGGTCGAGGGGGTGATGGGACTGCACGACGGCGCGGTCGGCCGCCGCGGGTACGCCTCCACCGCGCACGTCGCCCGGCTCGTCGACGCGCCGGTGCTGCTGGTGCTGGACACCACCGCGCAGGGCCGATCCGCCGCCGCGCTCGCCCTGGGCATGGCCGCGTTCGACCCCGGCGTGCGGATCGGCGGGGTGATCCTCAACCGGGTCGGCTCTCCCCGGCACGAGTCCCTGCTGCGCGACGCCCTCGCCGAGGTGGACGTGCCGGTGCTCGGGGCGGTCAGCCGCGCCGCCGAGGTCGCCGCCCCGGCGCGTCACCTCGGGCTGGTGCCCGTCGCCGAGCGGGCGCCGGAGTCGATGGCCATCGTGGCCGCCCTCGCCGACCTCGTGGCGTCCACCGTGGACCTCGACGCGGTGCTCGACCTGGCCCGCACCGCCGGGCCGCTGACCGCGCCCGCCTGGGACCCGGCCGCCGCCGGCGGCGGCCCCGCCGGCGGCGAGCGCCCGGTGGTCGCGGTCGCCGGTGGGCCGGCCTTCACCTTCTCCTACGCCGAGACCGCCGAGCTGCTCGCCGCCGCCGGCGCCGCCGTCGTCCCCTTCGACCCGCTGCGCGACGCCGGCCTGCCCGCCGGCACCCGCGCGGTGGTCGTCGGCGGCGGCTTCCCCGAGGCGTACGCGCCGCAGCTCGCCGACAACGCCACCCTCCGCGCCGAGCTAGCCGCCTTCGACGGACCGGTCGTCGCCGAGTGCGCCGGGCTGCTCTACCTCGGCCGGTCCCTCGACGGCGTGCCCATGTGCGGCCGGCTCGACCTCACCGCCCGGATGACCGACCGGCTCACCCTCGGCTACCGGGACGCCGTCGCCGTCACCGGCTCCCCGCTGCACCGCCCCGGCGACCCGGTACGCGGCCACGAGTTCCACCGCACCGCCACCGACCCGGGGCACGGCGACCGGCCGGCGTGGCGCTGGGACGGCGCCGACCACGGCTTCGTCGCCGGTCGGGTGCACGCCTCCTACCTGCACACCCACTGGGCCGGGCACCCGCACGCCGCCCGCCGCCTGGTCGAGGCGGCGAGCCGGTGAGCGCGCGCGGCGGGACGCCGGGCGGGAACGCCCCCACCGCCACGCTGACCGGGGTGGGGGTCGGTCCCGGCGACCCGGAACTGCTCACCCTCCGGGCGGTCCGGGTGCTGGCCGAGGCCGACCACGTGTTCGTACCGGTGCTGGACCGCCTCGCCGCGGACGGCGACGCGCCGCCCGGGCGGGCCGAGACCACCGTGGCCGCGCACGTCGCGCCGGACCGGCTGCGCCGGCTGCCGTTCGCCCTCGACGACCGGGGCGGGGTGACCGCGCGCCGGGAACGGGCGTGGGACGAGGCCGCGCGGGCCGTGGTGGACGCGGTCGACGGCGGCGCCCGCGCCATCGCCTTCGCCACCATCGGCGACCCGAACGTCTACTCCACCTTCGGCTACCTGGCGCAGACCGTCCGCGCCCGCCGCCCGGCGGTCGAGGTGCGCACGGTCCCCGGGATCACCGCCATGCAGGACCTGGCGGCGCGCAGCGGCGTCCCGCTCTGCGAGGGGCGGGAGCCGCTGACCCTGCTGCCGGCCACCGCCGGGCTGGCGCTCTTCGCCGACGCGCTCGCCGGCCCCGGCACCGTCGTGGCCTACAAGGGCTGGCGGCGGCACGCCGAGCTGGTCGCCGAGCTGCGCCGGCAGGGCCGCCTCGGCGACGCCGTGCTGGGCCGGGGCCTCGGGCTGCCCGACGAGCGGATCGGCCCCGTCGCCGACGCCGCCGACGACCTGCCGTACCTGTCGACGCTGCTGGTCCCCGCCCGCCGGGACCGTAGGGGAGGAAAACTGTGACCACCGCGCCGATCGCGGACCGCGCCGACGACGGCGGGCCGACCAGCACGGGCAAGGTGTGGTTCGTCGGGGCCGGCCCCGGCGCGGCCGACCTGCTGACCCTGCGCGCCGCCCGGGTGATCGGCGCGGCCGACGTGGTGGTCTGGGCGGCCAGCCTGGTCCACGCCGACGTGCTCGCCCACGCCCGCCCCGACGCGGAGATCGTCGACTCGTCGCGGCTGCCGATCGAGGGGGTGCTGCCGCTCTACCGGCGGGCCGCCGCCGAAGGGCTGACCGTGGCGCGGATCCACTCCGGCGACCCGGCGCTGTGGGGCGCGGTGCAGGAGCAGCTCGACCTGTGCCGGGCGCTCGGGCTGGCCGTCGAGATCGTCCCGGGCGTCTCGTCGTTCACCGCCGTCGCGGCGATCGTCGGCCGGGAGCTCACCATCCCCGAGGTCGCCCAGTCGGTGATCCTGACGCGGCTGGAGGGCGGCAAGACCCCGATGCCGCCGGGCGAGCGGGTCCGCGAGTTCGCCCGGCACGGCACCACCATGGCGCTGTTCCTCTCCGCCGCCCGCTCCGGGCAGGCGCAGGCCGAGCTGCTGGCCGGCGGCTACCCGCCCGACACCCCGGTCGTGGTGGCGTACCAGGCGACCTGGCCGGACGAGCTGGTGGTGCGGTGCGCGCTCGGCGACCTGGAGGCCACGGTCAAGGAGCACAAGCTCTGGAAGCACACCCTCTTCCTGGTCGGCCCGGCGCTCGCCGCCGCCGGCACCCGCTCGCACCTCTACCACCCCGGGCACTTCCACACCTTCCGGCGGGCCGAGCCGGCCGCCCGCGCCGACCTGCGCCGCGCCCGGGCCACCGGCGGGACGGCGGGGGACGGGCACGCCGGATGACGTACGCCGAGCCGCCGCTGCGCGAGCCGGACCTGCCGCGTACGGCGAAGGTCCGGCCCACCGCGCTGCGCACGGGCTGGACCACCGGCGCCTGCGCGACGGCGGCGGCGAAGGCGGCGGTGACCGCCCTGGTCACCGGCGTGCCGCAGCGGGAGGTGGAGATCGGGCTGCCCGCCGGCCGCCGGGTCCGCTTCCCGGTGGCCCGCTGCGAGGTCCACGCCGGCACGTCGGCGGAGGCCGTGGTGGTCAAGGACGCCGGCGACGACCCCGACGTCACGCACGGCGCCGAGCTGACCGTCACCGTCTGCTGGCGGGACGTGCCCGGGCTGCGGCTCGACGGCGGGCCGGGCGTCGGCACGGTCACGAGGCCGGGACTCGGGCTGCCCGTCGGCGGGCCGGCGATCAACGAGACCCCGCGCCGGATGATCGGCCAGGCCGTCGCCGAGGTGGTCGACCTGGCCGAGGTGGGCGTCCGGGTGGTGGTCAGCGTGCCGCGCGGCGAGATCATGGCCCGCAAGACCACCAACCGGCGGCTCGGCATCCTCGGCGGCATCTCCATCCTCGGCACCACCGGCATCGTGCGGCCGTTCTCCACCGCCTCCTGGCGGGCCAGCGTGGTGCAGGCGGTGCACGTGATGGCTGCCCAGGGGGAGCGGACGGTGGTGCTGTGCACCGGCGGGCGTACCGAGCGGGCCGCCCGCGCGCTGCTGCCGGAACTGCCCGAGGTGTGCTTCGTCGAGGTCGGCGACTTCACCGGCGCGGCCGTCACCGCCGCCGTCGGCGACCGGATGACCGGGGTGGTCTTCGTCGGGATGGCCGGCAAGCTGGCGAAGCTCGCCGCCGGCATCCTGATGACCCACTACACCCGGTCCAAGGTGGACCTGTCCCTGCTCGGCGACGTCACCGCCGAGGCGGGCGGCGACCCCGACCTGGTGGCGGCGGTCGCCGCGGCGAACACCGGGCGGCACGCGTACGAGCTGTGGGAGGCCGCCGGGTTGCTCGGCGCCGCCGGTGACCTGCTCTGCCGGCGGGTACGCCAGGTGCTGCTCCGGTTCGCCGGGAACGCGGTCACCGTCGACGTGGCGATGGTGGACTTCGCGGGCGACCGGGTCGTCGCCTCGTCGGGCCGGTGGGCGGCGTGACCGGAAGCCCGCCCGCCGGGGGCACCGGGCCGGCCGTGACCGTCGTGGGGATCGACGCCGGAGGGGGGCCGCCGCACCCCGCCGCCGCGCCCGCGCTCGCCGGGGCCCGGCTGGTGGTGGGCGCGGCCCGGCACCTGGCCGCCGTACGCCTGCCGGCCGGCGCCGACACCGTCGCCCTCGGGCCGCTCGCGCCGGCGCTGGACCGGCTGGCCGCCGCCGTCGCCGCCGGAACGGACGCGGTCGTGCTGGCCAGCGGGGATCCCGGGCTGTTCGGCGTCGTCCGGCGGCTGCGGGCGGCCGGGCTGCCGCTGCGGGTGCTCCCGGCCGTGTCCAGCGTGGCCGCCGCGTTCGCCCGCGCCGGGCTGCCCTGGGACGGCGCGGCCGTGGTCACCGCCCACGGCCGGGATCCGCGACCTGCGCTGAACGCCTGCCGGGCGCTGCCCGCCGTCGCGGTGCTCACCGCCCCCGGCGCCGGGGCCGCCGAGCTGGGCGCCGGTCTGGTCGGCTGGGCCCGCCGGCTGGTCGTCGCCGAGCACCTCGGCACCGACGCCGAGCGGCTCACCGAGACCACCCCCGAGGCGGCCGCCGCCCGCGTCTGGGCCGACCCGCACGTGCTGCTCAGCCTCGCCGGGGAGCCCGGGGCCGCCGGGATGCGGGCGGACAACCAGCCGGCCGCCGCGCCGGCCGGCGGGTGGGCGCTGCCCGAGTCCGCCTACGCGCACCGCGACTCGATGATCACCAAGTCGGAGGTACGCGCCCTCGCCGTGGCCCGGCTGCGCCCCCGCCTCGGTCGGCTGGTCTGGGACGTCGGCGCGGGCAGCGGCTCGGTCGGCATCGAGTGCGCCCTGCTCGGCGCGGCCGTGGTCGCCGTCGACCGCGACCCGGCGGCGCCGGTGCGCGCCAACGCCGCCCGGCACGGCGTCGACGTCAAGGTGGTGGTCGGCGCCGCCCCCGGGGCGCTGCACGGGCTGCCCGACCCGGACGCCGTCTTCGTCGGGGGTGGCGGCACCGACGTGCTGGCCGCCGTGGCGCACCGCCGGCCGGACCGGGTGGTGGTGACCCTCGCCGCCGTCGACCGGGTCGCCCCGGCGGTCGGGCTGCTGCGCGCCGGCGGCTACGCCGTGGAGGGCGTCCAGCTCTCCGCCGCCCGCCTCGCCGACCTGCCCGGCGGATCCATTCGACTCGCGGCCACCAACCCGGTGGTCGTCCTCACCGGGGAGCGCCCGTGAACCACCCGCCCACCACCACGGACCAGCCGGCCCGGATCGGCCTGGTCGCCGCCACCGCCGCCGGGCGGCGGCACGCCCGCACCCTCGCCGACGCCTGGCCGCAGGCCCGCCTGGTCACGGCGGACACCGTCGCGGACGCGCTGCGCGCCGCCTGGGCCGAGTGCGACGCGGTGGTGGCGTTTCTGGCCACCGGGGCGGTGGTGCGCATCCTCGCGCCGCTGCTCGGCGACAAGCACACCGACCCGGCCGTGGTGGTGGTCGACGAGGCGGCCCGGCACGCGGTCGCGTTGCTCGGCGGGCACGCCGGGGGCGCCAACGACCTCGCCGGGCGGGTCGGCGCGGTGCTCGACGCGCGGCCGGTGGTCACCACCGCCAGCGACGCCGTCGGCCTGCCCGGGCTGGACACGCTCGGCTGGCCCGTCGAGGGCGCCGTCGCCGCCGTCGGCCGCGCCATCCTCGACGGCGAGCGGGTCACCCTCGTCGCCGACGCCGCCTGGCCGCTGCCCGCCCTGCCCGACAACGTGCGCCCCGCCCCGACGCCGGTCGCACCCGCCGACCCGGCCCCGCCGGCCGCCCCGCCCGGGCCCGGTGCCCCGGCCGGCCAGGCCGGGCCCGGGGAGGCGGCCGGCGGCGGGTACCGGCTGCTGGTCACCGACCGGGTGGTGCCGCTCGACGACCGTACGGCCGTGCTGCGGCCCCCGTCGCTGGTCGCCGGGGTGGGGGCCAGCCGGGGCGTGCCCGCCGCCGAGGTGCGCGGGCTGCTGGACCGGGTGCTCGCCGAGGCCGGCCTCAGCCCGGCCAGCCTGCGGCACCTGGCCAGCGCCGACATCAAGGCGGACGAGGCGGGCATCCGGGCGACCGCCGACGCGCTCGGCGTACCCCTGGTGACGCATCCGGCGGCGGAGCTGGCGGCGGTCGACGTGCCGCACCCCAGCGAGGTGGTCCGCGCCGCCGTCGGCACCCCCAGCGTCGCCGAGGCGGCGGCGCTGCTCGGCGGTGACGCCGCGCTGCTGGTGCCGAAGACCGCGACGGCGATGGCCACCGTGGCGGTCGCCCGGCACGCCCCGCGCGGCCGGCTGGCGATCGTCGGCCTCGGGCCCGGCGCGCCCGACCTGCGCACCGCCCGCGCGGTGGCCGAGCTGCGCCGCGCCGCCGTGGTCGTCGGCCTCGACCAGTACGTCGACCAGGTCCGCGACCTGCTCCGCCCCGGCACCCGGGTGCTCGCCAGCGGCCTGGGCGCCGAGGAGGAACGGGCCCGTGCCGCCGTCGCCGAGGCCGTGGCCGGTCACGCCGTCGCGCTGGTCGGCTCCGGCGACGCCGGCGTGTACGCGATGGCCAGCCCCGCCCTGGAGTACGCCGACGAGCGGATCGACGTGGTCGGGGTGCCCGGGGTGACGGCCGCCCTCGCCGCCGGCGCCCTGCTCGGCGCGCCGCTCGGCCACGACCACGCCTACCTGAGCCTGTCCGACCTGCACACCCCGTGGGAGGTCATCGCGCGCCGGGTGGCCGCCGCGGCCGAGGGCGACTTCGTGGCGCTGCTCTACAACCCGCGCAGCCGCGCCCGCGACTGGCAGCTCGGCGCGGCGCTGGAGGTCTTCGCCGCGCACCGGCCGCCGGACACCCCGGTCGGGGTGGTGCGCAACGCCAGCCGACCCGACGAGCGGGTGCACCTGGCCACCCTGGCCGACCTCGACCCGGCGCTGGTCGACATGTACAGCGTCGTGGTGGTGGGCAGCAGCCAGACCCGGGTGGTCGCCGGCCGGATGGTCACCCCTCGGGGGTACCGGTGGCGGCGGTGACCATCGGCGCCTGCCAGGGCTGCGGCGCCTGCCTGCTCACCTGCCCGACGCACGCCATCCGACCGGTGCCCGGCGGCCTCGCCGTCCGCGCGGACCGCTGCACCGGCTGCCTGGAGTGCCTGGAGATCTGCCCGGTGGACGCCATCCGCGCCACCGGCACCGACGAACGTGGAGGAAGCCGATGAGTTCGACCGCGGTCAGCGCCGCACCCCCGGCCGGCCGGTGGAGCCGCGCCGAGCGGGTACGCCTCGGCGGCATCGTGCTCGCCGTCGCCGTGCTGCACGTCGCCGGCTGGAGTCTCTACCTGTACTGGAACAACCAGCCCGCCGCGGCCGGCGGCCTCGCCGGGGCCGGCACGCTGGCGTACCTGCTCGGGGTGCGGCACGCCTTCGACGCCGACCACATCGCGGCGATCGACGACACCACCCGGCTGATGCTGCTGCGCGGTCGGCGCCCGGTCGGTGTCGGCTTCTTCTTCGCCCTCGGGCACAGCGGGGTGGTGCTGCTGCTGGCGCTGGTCGTCGGCCTCGCCTCGGCCAACCTCGCCGGCCCCGGGCTGGCCGAGGCCCGCGAGGTGGGCGCGACCGTCGCGATCCTCACCGCCACGCTGTTCCTCGCCCTGGTCGCGGTGCTCAACGCGGCGGTGCTGGCCGGCCTGACGCGGCTGTGGCGGCGGCTGCGCCACGGCGACCTGGACGAGCGCGAGCTGGACCTGCACCTGCTCAACCGGGGGCTGGTGCAGCGGGTGCTCGGCTCCCGGGCCCGCGCGCTGGTGCGTTCCTCCTGGCACATGGCGCCGGTCGGGTTCCTCTTCGGTCTCGGCCTGGAGACGGCCAGCGAGGTGACCCTGCTCGCCCTGTCGGCGAGCACCGCCGCCGCCGGCGGGCTGCCCGTGCTCGCCCTGCTCACCCTGCCGCTGCTCTTCGCCGCCGGGATGTCCGCCATGGACACCGCCGACAGCCTGCTGATGAGCCGCGCCTACTCGTGGGCGTACCGGCACCCGGCCCGGCGCCTCTACTACAACCTGGCCACCACGGCGGTGACCGTGCTGGTCGGCGGCCTGGTCGCCAGCGTCTACGCCGCCGGCCTGCTGGTCGACCACCTCGGGCTGTCGGCGCTGTCCTGGTACGCGGGGATCGCCGACCACTTCGAGCAGCTCGGGTACGCCGTCGTGGCGCTCTTCGTGTTCGCCTGGGCCGGCGCGGTGGCGCTGTGGAAGCTGCGCCGCTACGACGAGCGCTACGGTGCCGGGGCGGTGCGGCCGTGAGCCGGGTCGTGCACCCCATCGAGCGCGAGTCGTACCGGATCCTGCGCTCCCGGGTGGACCTCGCGCACCTGCCGCCGCTGACCCGGGCCGTCACCGAGCGGGTGGTGCACGCCAGCGCCGACCTCGACTACGTCACCGACCTGGTCTGCGACGAGGCGGCCCTGGCCGGCGGGCTGGCCGCCCTGCGGGCGGGCGCGCCGGTGGTCACCGACGTGGCGATGGTGGCCGCCGGCATCACCGGTCGGCAGACGGTCTGCCCGGTCGCCGAGCCGGGGGCCGGCCCCCCGGGCCCCCCCGGCGGGGGCCCCCCCGCGGGGGGGGGGGGGCGGGGGGGGGCGGGGGGGGGGGGGCCCGGCGC
>NZ_JBFAVI010000082.1:0-28039 GCF_040679695.1 Micromonospora sp. NPDC052213 | reverse complement strand
CCTAGTTCGTGGGGGTGCGCCTGCCGGCCGCGGGGGCGGGGGGCAGCCACGCCCCCCCCGGCGGACCCAGGGCGGGGGCGGAGCCGGCGCGAAGCGGGGGTACCGTGACGAAGATCGATGATGTCGCACGTCTGGCCGGGGTCTCCACGGCCACCGTCTCCAGGGCGCTGCGCGGGCTCCCGGCGGTCTCGGCCGCGACCCGGCGGCGCGTGCTCGCGGCCGCCGAGCAACTGGAGTACGCCGTCTCGCCGAGCGCTTCGCGGCTGGCCGGCGGGCGCACCGGCACGATCGCGGTCGTGGTCCCGCGGATCACCCGGTGGTTCTTCGCCACCGTCGTGGAGTCCGTCGAGGAGTTCCTCCACCAGTCGGGCTACGACCTGCTGCTGCACAACCTCGGCGGGCGGGAGCAGACCCGCCAGCGGGTGCTGAGCGCCGCCAACCTGCACAAGCGGGTGGACGCGATCATGCTGGTCGCCACGCCGCTGCGCCCCGCCGACCTGACCGCCCTGACGAAGCTGGCGCTGCCCGGGGTGACCGTCAGCTCCGGCTCGGTCGTGCCGGGCTGGCCCTGCGTACGCATCGACGACGTGGACGCCGCGCGGACCGCCACCCGGTACCTGCTCGACCTGGGCCACCGCCGGATCGCGCACATCTCCGGCGACCCGAAGGACGAGCTGGCCTTCACCACCCACCTCGACCGGCGGCGGGGCTACCGGGAGGCGCTGCGCGACGCCGGCCTCGCCCCGGACCCGGGCCTGGACGTGGAGTCGCAGTTCACCATCGACGGCGGCACGCGCGCCACCGAGGAGCTGCTCCGCCGCGGCGACCCGCCGACGGCGATCTTCGCGGCCTGCGACGAGATGGCGATGGGAGCGATGACGGCGCTGCGGGACGCCGGGCTGCGGGTGCCGCGGGACGTCAGCGTCATCGGCGTCGACGACCACGACCTGGCCCGCGTCGTCGGGCTGAGCACGATCGCCCAGCCCGCGGCGGAGCAGGGCCGGCTGGCCGCCCGGATGTTGCTCGACCCGCTCGTCGGCCGGCGGCCGGAGCCGCCCGGCCCCGACGCGGGCCCGGACCACGCCCCGGGCCGCCGGGCAGCCGGCGACCCGCCGGAGCGGCCCGTGATCCTGCCCACTCGACTGATCGTGCGGGAATCGACCGCGCCGCCCCGGGCACACTGACGGGGACCGCCGATCCCCCGGCACCACGCACCCGACCGTACGGCTCGACACACGGGAGAAGGCCCTGAACAGCAACCCGACACACCAGGACACGCCTGCCGACGCCGCCACCGGTTGGTGGACGCGGGCCGTCATCTACCAGGTCTATCCGCGCTCCTTCGCGGACTCCGACGGCGACGGGATCGGTGACCTGCCCGGCATCACGGCCCGCCTCGACCACCTCGTCGAGCTGGGCGTCGACGCGGTCTGGCTGTCGCCGTTCTATCCGTCGCCGCAGGCCGACGCCGGCTACGACGTGGCCGACTACCGCGACGTCGACCCGCTCTTCGGCGGCCTCGCCGACGCGGACCGGCTGATCGCCGAGGCGCACTCGCGCGGGCTGCGGGTGATCGTCGACCTGGTGCCCAACCACACGTCGTCGGCGCACCGCTGGTTCACCGCGGCGCTCGCCGCCGCCCCCGGCAGCCCCGAGCGCGACCGGTACGTGTTCCGGGACGGCCTGGGACCGGACGGCGACCGGCCGCCGAACGACTGGCAGAGCGTCTTCGGCGGGCCGGCCTGGACCCGGGTCACCGACCCCGACGGCCGACCCGGCCAGTGGTACCTGCACCTGTTCGACACCGGGCAGCCCGACCTCAACTGGGACAACCCCGAGGTGCGGGCGGAGTTCCTGGACGTGCTGCGGTTCTGGCTGGACCGGGGCGTGGACGGCTTCCGGGTCGACGTGGCGCACGGCCTGATCAAGCAGGCCGACCTGGCCGACTGGCAGGAACCGCAGGAGATCCTCTCCGGGCGGGAGGTCGACAAGCCGCGCCCGCCGATGTGGGACCAGGACGGCGTGCACGACATCTACCGGGAGTGGCGCCGGCTGCTGGACGGCTACCCGGGCGAGCGGATCCTGGTCGCCGAGGCGTGGGTCGAGCCGGCCGAACGGCTGGCCCGGTACGTGCGCCCCGACGAGATGCACCAGGCGTTCAACTTCGAGTACCTGCTCGCCTCGTGGACCGCGCCCGCCCAGTACGCGGTGATCACCCGCTCGCTGGAGGCCACCGACGCGGTCGGCGCCCCCACCACCTGGGTGCTGTCCAACCACGACGTGGTCCGGCACGCCTCCCGGCTCGGGTTGCCCGTCGGCGGCAAGCGGCCCAACGGCATCGGCATCGGCGACCCGCAGCCGGACGCCGCGCTCGGCCTGCGCCGGGCCCGGGCGGCCACCCTGCTGATGCTCGCCCTGCCCGGCTCGGCCTACCTCTACCAGGGCGAGGAGCTGGGCCTGCCGGAGCACACCACGATGCCCGACGAGGCGCGGCAGGACCCGACCTGGGTACGCAGCGCGTACACCGAGCGGGGCCGGGACGGCTGCCGGGTGCCGATCCCGTGGGAGGCCGACGCCCCGTCGTACGGCTTCGGCCCGACCGACGCGAGCTGGCTGCCGCAGCCGCCGGTCTGGGCGGAGCACGCGCTGGACCGGCAGCGGGGCGTGCCCGGCTCGACGTACGAGCTGTACCGGACGGCGCTGCGGCTGCGCCGCGAGCACGACCTCGGCGCGGGCCCGCTGGAGTGGCTCGCCAGCGGCGACGAGGTGCTCTCCTTCCGCAACGGCGGGCTGACCGTGCTGACCAACTTCGGCGACGCCGCCGTGCCGCTGCCGGCCGGCACCGAACTGGTGCACGCCAGCGCCCCGCTCGACACCGACGGCGCCGTGCCCACCGACGTGACGGTCTGGGTCCGGCCGGCCTGACGGGTGAGGAGGGGCCCCTGCCAGGGGCCCTTCCTCACAACCGCTCGGCGCGGGTGTGCAGGAGGTCGTGGACGTCGGCGATGTCCGTCGGCGAGGTCCGCGACGCCAGCCAGTACATGATCCCGGTCGGGATGAAGAAGAGCTGGAAGGCGGCCAGCCCGACGGCGTAGTTCAGCGGCGGCGGGAAGGCCGCCCGCAGCCCGTGGAAGGCGACCCCGACCAGCCCGTTGCCGGCCGCCCGACCGACGCCGTTCACCAGGTTGCCGAGGCTGTAGACGGTGCCCCGGTGCTCGGGCGGGTTGACGTCGGCGATCAGGGCGAACCAGTTCGGCGAGTTCGCGGAGGTCAGCGCCAACGCCACCACGGCGGTGAGCAGGCTCAGCCCGACCGTCGGCTCGGTGACCACGCTGGCCAGCACCGCCCGGACCACCGTCCCCGCACCGGCGCCGTCGGGCACGTCGATGCGGATCGGCACGAAGAAGAGCACCAGGTAGAACGGCAGCGCCGCGAGGATGCCGACCGCCGCGACCAGCGCCCGCCCCCTCGGCGTACGGCGTTGCAGGGCGTCGCCGACCAGCCCGCCGACGATGGAGAGCACCCCGCCGAGCTGGAACAGGGTGGCGAAGACGCTGCCCACCACCACGGCGGTGGCGGCGGAGTAGCCCTGGTCCTCGGCCCGCTCGGCGAAGAGCACGGGCAGCCAGACCAGCGACCCGAAGGCCGCCTGCGCGGTGAGGCCCTGCAGGATCAGCCACCGGTTCGTCCGCCGGCCGAGGATCCTCGGCAGGTCCGCCCGGCTGATCCGGTAGTCGTACTCGGCGCCGGTGGCGAGCGCGTCGGCCAGCTCCGGTTCGCTCTGGCCGCGGCGGATGTCGTAGGTGAACAGGTAGGCGGCGGTCGCCAGCAGGCCGACCACGGTCAGCGCCAGGAACGGCCGCCGCCAGTCGGCCGCCCCGAGCAGCCCGCCGACCAGCGTGCCGGCCAGCGTGCCGACCCCCTGGGACAGCCCCCAGAAGCTCATCACCAGCCCCCGTCGGCGGGGTGAGATCAGGTCGGTGACGACCGAGAACCCGACCGACCCGACGGCGCCCAGCCCGATCGCCGCCAGCAGTTGCGCGGCCAGGAACCCGGGGTAGTTCGCCGCGACCGCGCTGCCGCCGGTGCCGAGCGCCCAGATCAGGGTGCCGACCATCAGCAGCGGCTTGCGGTTCGCACGGTCGCCGACGTACGCCCAGCCCACCGCCGCCACCGCGCTGGCCAGGAAGCTCACGGCGGTGACCAGGCCGAGCAGCCGCCGCGGCACGTCGAAGGCGTCGGCGATCGGCCCGTACAGCGGGGGCACCAGGCCGATCGCCACGTTGTCCAGCGAGGCGAGCAGCACGAAGACCACGACGCTGTAGAACCGGTGCGCGGCCGAGCCGCCCCAGACCCGCGCCGCCCCGCCCCTCATCAAGGTCATGAGCGGCAGCCAACCAGGGTCAGGTCACGAGCGGGTGACGGCGCGCGGGCGGGTCGGGCGGCTCAGAGGTAGCCGCCGATCGCGGGCGGGGCCGCGGGCGGGGCCGGCGTGCCCGCGCGCAGCGCGTACAGCTCGGCGAGGGTGGCCCCCTGGGGCGGCACCCCCGCCGACGTGCCCAGCCAACCCGTCGCCTCCTCGTACGACAGCGGGCCCACCTCGATCCGGGCCAGGCAGCGCCCCGGGCGGACCACGGCCGGGTGCAGCCGGGACAGGTCCTCGTTCGTGGTGATGGCGACGAGCACGTCGCGCCCCTGCCCGAGCAGCCCGTCGGTCAGGTTGAGCAGCCGGGACAGCGCCTGGCCGGCGGCCTGCTTCGCCTCGCCCCGGATCAGCTCGTCGCAGTCCTCCAGGATGAGCAGCCGCCACCGGCGACCCGTGCCCGGCTCGCCGTCCTCGTCCCCGACCGCCACCTCCGACAGGTACGCCGGGTCCGCGAAGAGCACGTCCGGGTCCAGCACGGCGTCGACCTGGCACCACTCGCGCCACGCCCGGGCGAGGGCGCGCAGCGCGGTGGTCTTCCCCGTCCCGGGCGCTCCGTGCAGGAGCACCAACCGGCCGGCGAGTTGCTCCGGGGTGGTCGCCATCAGCGCGTCGAGCGCGGTGCGCGCCCCGGCGGCGTAGTTCGGCCGGATCTGCGCCCACTCCGGCGCGGCGATCGACCGCACGTCCCGCTGGCTGCCGCGGCGGGGGTTCTGGTGCCAGAAGCCGATCCGGCCGGCACCCGGGTCCTCCGGTTCGGCGGCGCCGTCGACGATCCGGTCGAGGGCCGCCCGGCCGACCTCCTCGGCCACCGCCGTGACGGTCACCTCGGCGCCCCGCCCCTTCCAGGTGACCACCCGGGCCGTCCAGCCGTCGCCGGCCAGCAGGCGGGACCGCTGCCGGTTCTCCACCGCCGTACGCAGCAGCCGCCCGTCGGGGGCGGTCAGGGGCGCGTCGGGGCGCACCCGGGAGAGCCGGACCGTGTGTGACCACGGGTGCCGGCCGGTGACGAAGTCCGCCAGGACCAGCGCGTCGATGACGTCGCAGGGGGTGTCCGCGTCGTCGTACTGGAGCGTCGAGGGGATGCCGGTCCCGACGGTCACCGACTCCTCGTCCGCTTCGGGGGTGGTTCGCATCCGTCGATGATCGCGAGCCGGGGCGCGCCCGTACAGCCGTTTACCCCTCGACGCCCGGGTCGCGGTCGAGCCGGTCGAGGAAGCGGTCGCGGGCGGCGGCGTACCGCTCGCGGACGGCGGGGACGGGCGCGGCGGCGTACTCCTCGGTGTCCCGGACCGACCAGGCGGGGGGCGCCGCGCCGCCCAGGGCGACCCAGGCGGCCTGGCGGGCGGCGCCGTCGGCGACGTACTCCCCCGGCGGCGGGACGACCACCGGCACCCCGAGGACCTCGGGCGCGATCCGGCGCACCGCCACCGAGCGGGCTCCCCCACCGACGAGGATCACCCGGCGCACCGTGGCGCCCTGGGCGGTGAGCGCGTCGAGGCCCTCGGCGAGGGCACAGAGCAGGCCCTCGACGGCGGCCCGGGCCAGGTGGGCGGGGGTCGAGGTGCGCAGGGTCAGCCCGTGCACCGCGCCGGTGGCCAGCGGCCGGTCCGGGGTCCGCTCGCCCTCGAGGTAGGGCACCACGACCAGGCCGTCCGCGCCGGCGGGGGCGGCGAGCGCCAGCGTGGCCAACTCGTCCAGGTCGACCCGGAGCAGGGCCGCGGCGGCGTCGAGCACGCGGGCGGCGTTGAGCGTGCAGACCAGCGGCAGGAAGCGGCCGGTGGCGTCGGCGAAACCGGCGACCGCGCCGGTCGGGTCGGCGGCGGGGGTGTCGGCGACGCTGAACACGGTGCCGGAGGTGCCGACGGAGAGCACCACGTCGCCCGGCCCCGCGCCGACCCCGAGCGCGGCGGCGGCGTTGTCCCCGGTGCCGGGGCCGAGCACGGCCCCGCCGGGCGCGGATCCGCCGGCGGGGAGGGCGTCGGGGCGCAGCGCGCCGGCCGGTTCCGCCGGGCCGAGCACGGCCGGCACGTGCGGGCGCCGGCCGAAGGCGCGCTCCAGCAGGTCGAGCCGGTAGTCGCCGGTGGCGGGGGACCAGTAGCCGGTGCCGCTGGCGTCGCCCCGGTCGGTGCGCAGCGCCGCCAGGCCGGGCGCGCCGGCCAGCCGCCAGGTCAGCCAGTCGTGCGGCAGGCAGACGGCCGCCACCCGGGCCGCGTGCTCCGGCTCGTGCCGGGCCAGCCAGCGCAGCTTGGTGGCGGTGAAGCTGGCCACCGGCACGCTGCCGACCGCGTCCGCCCAGAACCGGCGGCCGGCCGCCCCGCCGCCGGCCTCCTCGACCAGCTCGGCGGCGGCCCCGGCGGAGCGGGTGTCGTTCCACAGCAGCGCGGGCCGGACGACGGCGCCCGCCTCGTCGAGGCAGACCATGCCGTGCTGCTGGCCGGCGACGGAGACCGCCGCGACGTCGGCCAGCCCGCCGGCGGCGTCGACCGCCGCGGCCAGCGCGGCCCACCACGCCGACGGGTCGACCTCGGTGCCGTCCGGGTGTGGTGCCCGGCCCTGCCGGAGCAGGGCACCGGTCTCCGCGTCCCGGACGACGACCTTGCAGGACTGGGTCGAGGAGTCGACCCCGGCGACGAGCGGCATCTCCGGCGGCCCTCAGCGCGCGCCGAGCAGGTGCTCGACGGCGAGCTGGTTGAGCCGGACGAAGCCGAAGCCCCGCGCGGCGGCCCCGTCGACGTCGAACTCCTCGAACGCGGAACGGTCGGCGAGCAGCTCGGCGTGGCCCTCTCCCGGCGCCAGCGTCGGCGTGCCGAGGTCGGCGACCCGGCTGGCCGCCAGCGCCTCGGCCACCTCCGGATCCGCTCGGAAGGCCGCCGCCCGCTCCTTGAGCAGGAGGTACGTCCGCATGTTCGCCTCCGCCGACGCCCAGACGCCGGTCGTGTCCTCGGTGCGCGAGGGCTTGTAGTCGAAGTGCCGGGGGCCGTCGTAGGCGGGCGCGCCGCCGGGGCCGCCGTGCTCCAGCAGGTCGACCAGGGCGAACGCGTTGAGCAGGTCGCCGTGGCCGAAGACCAGGTCCTGGTCGTACTTGACGCCGCGCTGGCCGTTGAGGTCGATGTGGAACAGTTTGCCCTGCCAGAGCGCCTGGGCGATGCCGTGGGCGAAGTTCAGGCCGGCCATCTGCTCGTGCCCGACCTCGGGGTTGAGCCCGACCAGCTCGGGGTGGGCCAGGGTGGAGATGAAGGCGAGGGCGTGCCCGACGGTGGGCAGGAGGATGTCGCCGCGCGGCTCGTTCGGCTTGGGCTCCAGGGCGAAGCGCAGGTCGTAGCCGCGGTCGACGACGTACTGGCAGAGCAGGTCGACGGCCTCCCGGTAGCGGTCCAGGGCGGCCCGGACGTCCTTGGCGAGGTCGTACTCGGCGCCCTCCCGGCCGCCCCACATCACGAAGGTGCGGGCGCCGAGGTCGGCGGCGAGGTCGACGTTGCGCAGCACCTTGCGCAGCGCGTAGCGCCGGACGTCGCGGTCGTTGCTGGTGAATCCGCCGTCCTTGAACACCGGGTGGGTGAACAGGTTGGTGGTCACCATGGGCACCACCAGGCCGGTCTCGTCGAGCGCCTTGCGGAACCGGGCGACGTGCCGGTCGCGGGTGGCGGCGTCCGCGCCGAAGGGCACCAGGTCGTCGTCGTGGAACGTGATCCCGTACGCCCCGAGCCCGGCGAGCCGGTGCACCGCCTCGACCGGGTCCAGCTCCCCACGGGTGGCGTCGCCGAACGGGTCGCGGGCCTGCCAGCCCACCGTCCAGAGGCCGAAGGAGAACTTGTCGGCGGGGGTGGGACGCGGTGCCATGGCAGACCTCCGGGGGTGTCGTCCGCTATTTGTTCAGTGGTTGAATTATTTGATCGGCCTGTGGCAGCGTCAAGGGGTGACCCGACCCGACGCCCCGCCCGGGGCGGTCCGGCAGGGCAGCCTGCGCGAGTGGAACCTCGCCGTGGTGCTCGACCGGATCGCCGCCGCCGACCGCCCGCCGTCCCGGGCCGAGCTGGCCGCCCGGACCGGCCTGACCCGGGCCACCGTCTCGGCCGTGGTGGAGGACCTGCTCGCCGGCCGGCTGGTGCGCGAGGCGGAGCCGACGCCGCGGACCGGCGCGGGGCGGCCGTCGCGGGGCCTGGTGCTCGCCCCCGACGGCCCGGCCGGGCTGGGCCTGGAGGTCAACGTCGACTACCTGGCCGCCTGCGTGGTCGACCTCGCCGGCCGGGTCCGCCACCACACGGTGCACCGCGCCGACCTCCGGCCGGTCTCCCCCGCCGAGGCCGTGTCCCGGCTGGTCGACCTGGCCGCGCGCGCCCGGGCCGACGCGGCCCGCGAGGGGCTCACCCTGGCCGGCGCGGCCCTCGCGGTGCCCGGCCTCGTCGACGACGCCGGGCTGGTCCGCCTCGCCCCGAACCTGGGCTGGCGCGACGTGCCCGTTCCCGCCCTCCTCGCCGGGCATCCGCCGCTGACCGCGCACGTGGACGGCGTACCACCGCTGGTGGTCGACAACGAGGCCAACCTCGCCGCGCTGGGCGAGCTGCACGCCGGACCGGCCGGCCCGGCCAGCTTCCTGCACGTCTCCGGCGAGGTCGGCATCGGCGCCGGGATCGTCCTGGACGGGTCCCTGTTCCGGGGCGCCCGCGGCTGGAGCGGCGAGATCGGCCATGTTTCGATCCGCCCCGACGGCCGGCCGTGCCGGTGCGGGGCTCGGGGCTGCCTGGAGACGTACGCCGGTCAGGAGGCCATCCTCGCGGCGGCCGGCCTGGCCGGCGCGGACCTCCCGGCGGACACCGCGACGGCCCGGCTCGCGGAGCTGGCCGGGGCGGGCGACCCGGCGGCGCTGCACGCCCTGGCCGACGCCGGAACCGCGCTCGGGGTCGCCGTGGCCGGGGTGGTCAACCTGCTGGACCTGGACACCGTGGTGCTCGGCGGCGGATACGCCCCGCTGGCGCCCTGGCTCCGCCCGCCGGTGCTCGCCGAGGTCTCCCGCCGGGTGCTCACCGCGGCCTGGTCGCCGGTCACCGTCCGCGCCGCGGCGCTCGGCGGCGCGGCGGCGGCCGTCGGCGGGGCCGGTTCGGTGGTCCGCCGGATCCTCGCCCGACCGGCTGGCTGGCTGACCCGGCAGCCCTGAGCCCGGCCGCCTCCGATGGGTGTCGGGCAGCCCCTCGGGGCGGCGAGGTGTTCGGCGAACAGCGGCTGCGCGCGGCGCTGGCCTCGGCGGCCGGGCTGCCCCCCGCCACGCTCGTCGACCGGCTCCTGCACCGGGTCGAAGAGTGGATGGACGGGCAGAGCCAGGACGACATCGCGATGCTCGCGGTGGCCGCGGCGCCCGACGCGTGACAAGCCGCCCCCGCCCGGGCACGCGGTGCGGACGGTCCGGGCGTGCCGCCCGCGGGTCAGGCCGTCCTAGCCACCCTCGGCTCGTCGCCGGGCCACTCCTGCTTCGGTAGGCCGACCGGTGGCCCCGCCGGGCCGCCCGCGTCGGACCAGGGGCCGGCCGGCTCGACGGACTGGACGGACGCGTGGCGGCGACGCGCCGCCTCGTCGAACTCCCGCATGCCCACCAGCAGGGCCTGCCGCCCCTCGGGGGTCATGTCGCCGAGGATCGCCGCGAGCTGCTGGCGCCGGTCGTCGCGCAGCTCGGCGAGGAGCCGGTGGGCCTCCGGGGTGAGGTGCAGCGAGATCTCCCGCCGGTCGAGGCGGCCGGGCTCGCGTTCCAGCATGCCGGCGGCGACCAGCCGGTCGCAGAGCCGGCTGGCGGAGGAGAGCAGCATGTCGAGCCCGGTGGCGAGGCGGCGGAGGTTGATCCCGTCGTGCTGCTCGACCAGCATGATCGCGCGCAGCTGGGCGCCGGAGACACGGCTGGTCGTGCGCTCCCGCGCGGCCTCCCAGACCGTCAGCAGGGCGTCGGCCACCGCGTCGAGCTCGGCAGCCATACTCGTCTGGGGCCCCTGGGGACCGTGCACTTCCGCCATGGTGGGCCCGAGACTACTCCGAAACCGCTGGTGCGGGCTCGCGACCAAGGAGCGAAGGATGAGCGAACCGGTCAACCGGGTACGGCGCGCCCTCAACGAGGCGCCCGCCGATCTCCTGCTGGACCGGGTCGCCGACACCCTGGCCGGGGCCTACGGGATCACCCGGGTACAGCTGCTCCAGGTCGACTACCGGCTGTCGGCGCTGCTGCCGCTCGGTGACGGGGAGACGGTCACCAGCCCGGGGCACCCCGCCTGGCGCTGCTTCGACCACCAGACCCCGATCGTCGCCGACGACACCGCGTACCTGCCGGTGTCGATGCGCGGGGAACGCCGGGGGGTGCTGCGGGTGGCGCCGGCCCCCGGCGACCCGGGGACGCTCCACGAGCTGGCGGAGGCCGCCACCGCGCTGGCCCACGAGATCGCCGCGGTCAGCGCCGGCACGGACGTCTACCGGGCCGCGCGGCGCAGCAGGAGGCTCACCCTCGCCGCCGAGATGCAGTGGGAGATGCTGCCCGGCCGCAGCCGGATCCGGCCCTCGTTCAGCCTCGCCGGGCAGCTCGAACCGGCGTACGCGGTGCGCGGCGACAGCTTCGACTGGTCCGACGACGGGGAGCGCGTCTGGCTGTCCACCATCAACGGCACGGGCGAGGGGGTGGCCGCCGCGATGCTCACCTCGCTCGCCACGTACGCGCTGCGCAACGCCCGCCGGGCCGGGCTCGGCCTCGCCGACCAGGCGGCCCTCGCCGACCAGGCCATCTACGACCTGCACCGCGGCGGCCAGCACCTCGCGGCGCTGCTGATGGACCTCGACCTGCGCTCGGGGGTGCTGACCGTGGTCGACGCCGGGTCGCCCCGCCTCGTGCTGCTGCGCGACGGGGAGGTCCGCCAACTGCCGCTGGAGGCGCAGTTCCCGCTCGGCATGTTCGAGGCCACCGACTACCACGAGCAGCGGTTCGAGCTGTGCCGGGGCGACCGGCTCTTCGTGGTCAGCGACGGCGTCATCGACGCCACCGGGCAGGACGTCCGGTACGGCGAGACCGCGCTCGACCGGTTCCTGCGCCGGACCGGGCCGATGGAGCCGCTGGACGCGGTGCGCTCGCTGATCGGCGACCTGCGCGCGTTCGTCGCCGGTGACCTGGTCGACGACGCGGTCGTGGTGTGCCTGGACTGGACCGGCCCGCAGGACTGATCCCACCGGGGCGGGTCAGTACGCCCCGCGACTGTTGACCACGGCACCGAAGGTCTTCCAGAGGATCGTCAGGTCGGCCGCGAGCGACCAGTTCTCCACGTAGTAGAGGTCGAGCCGGATGCCGTCCTCCCAGCTGAGGTCGGACCGGCCGCTGACCTGCCAGAGCCCCGTCATGCCGGGCTTGACCAGCAGCCGGCGGGCCACGTCCCCGTCGTAGCGGGCCACCTCGGAGGGCAGCGGCGGGCGGGGGCCGACCAGGCTCATCTGCCCGAACAGGACGTTGACCAGTTGCGGCAGCTCGTCCAGCGACCACTTGCGCAGCAGCCGGCCGATCCGGGTCACCCGCGGGTCGTCGCGCATCTTGAACATCAGGCCGTCGGTCTCGTTGCGGGAGGCCAGCTCCGCCAGCAGGGCGTCGGCGTTCACCACCATGGTGCGGAACTTGTAGACGCCGAACTCCCGGCCGCCCTGCCCGACGCGGGTCTGGCGGAACAGCACCGGCCCCCGGCTGTCGAGCTTGATCGCCAGCGCGATGACGGCCAGCAGCGGCAGCAGCAGCGTCAGGGCCAGCGAGGAGGCCGCCCGGTCGACGAAGCCCTTGACCAGCTTGCGGGCGCCGCGGAACTCGGGCGCCTCGACGTGGATCAGCGGCAGGCCGGCGACCGGCCGGGTGTGGATGCGCGGGCCGGCGACGTCGGTCAGCGCGGGCGCCACCACCAGGTCGACGCCGGTGCCCTCCAGTTGCCAGCCCAGCCGCCGCAGCCGGGTGGCGGTCAGCTCGCCGGAGGCGGTCACCGCGACCGTGTCCGCGCCGATGGCGGTGGCGGCCTCGGGGATGCCCCGGAACGAGCCGACCACCGGCACGTCGCCCAGCCGCTGGGCGACCGGGGCGAGCAGCGCGTCGGGGATGCACGCGCCGACCACCTGGTAGCCCGCGTACGGCTCGCGGCGCAGGGTGTGCACCAGCTCCAGCACGTGCGCGGTGTCGCCGACCACCAGCACCTTGCGCGACCAGCCCGCGCCCCGGGACCGCGCCCGGTGCAGCCGCTTGCGCGCGGCGAACCGGGCCACCTCCAGACCGACGGCGCCGACCGCGAACGAGATGCCCAGGAAGCCCCGGGAGACGCCGACGTCGGCGATGTAGCCGACGATCGCGATGCCACCGGCGAGGCGCAGGCTGGCGGCGCTGACCCGCCGGTACTCGTCCGCGCCGTACCCGAGGACCCGGTCGTCGTAGCAGCGCAGCACCCGGAGCGAGATCAGCCAGGCGACGACGAGCCCGGGAGCCACCACGACGTACGGGACCTTCGAACCGCCCGGGGTGTCACCGCCGAAGCGGGCCACGTACCCGATGAGCACGGCGATGGTCAGGATGGTGGTGTCCAGCACCACCAGGGAGCGGACGTAGGCGCGCTCGTCGGTGCGGGCCGCCTGCCCGGACCATGGCTGGTCCGGCGACGCCGCTCGGGCGGGGGTCAACAGCGTCGCCGAGGTCACCGGCCCTCCCCACTTCGCATGCCGACGGCCCCGGTCGCCGACCGACCCCGTCGCGGGCCGGCCGCGGAGCACTACGACATCCTGCCCCGGCAACCACGGTGGACGATCGCTTCCGACGTATTGCCGTCACTTTTCCCGAAGGGGCCGGTGGCCGAAAAGGGCCCGCGGTACCGGATCCGGCGGTACGACGGGCCCTGCACGCCCTGGTCCGTCGGTCAGGCCGGGGCCTTGCGCAGCGCGACCGCCCGGAGGAAGATATCGCCGATCTTGGTCGGGTCCTCGGTGACGAAGGCGCCGCCGCCGGTCACGTCGGTGATCGACGTCAGCTCGGCCTTGCTGACGTCGCCGCCGATACCGATGATCACGACCTGCACCGGCCGCTCCGGGTCCTTGATCTTGTTGAGTTCGGCCAGCAGCTGCTGCTGGGTGATGCCGTCGGAGTCCTCGTTCTTGCCGTCGGTGAACAGCACGATCGAGTTGACCCGGCCCGGCTCCCAGTTGTCCTGCACCTTCTGGTACGCCGCCAGCATGGTGTCGTAGAGGCCGGTGCTGCCGCTGGAGGACCGGATCGAGCCGAGCGCCTGCTCCAACTTGCCGCGCTGCCGCGACAGCGGCCCGATGGCGACCAACTCCTGGTGGTCGCGGGAGCCGACCAGCTCGGTGGAGAACGTCCAGAGGCCGATGGACCAGGAGTCGTCGAAGAGGTTCAGCCCGCGCCGGGCCGCCTCCACGGTGACCTGCTGCCGGGTCGCGTTGCCGGCGTTGGCCACCTTCTCCTTCATGGAGCCGGAGACGTCGATGACGGCGAGCATCCGGCCGGACTGGGTGGCGATCGACCAGCTGGAGAGCGCGCGGTCCATGTTCTGCGGGTCGGGCCCGCCGGTCGCCGCGGTGCCGCCGGTCGCCGGCGGGGTCGACGCGCCGCCGGCCGGGCTGGGTGCGCCCTGCGGGGCGTCGAAGCCCGCGCCCCAGTTGCCGTCCGGCGCCCGCAGCGCCTGGGCCGCCAGCCTGTCGCGGAAGTCGGCGGTGGTGAGCACCTCGTAGAGCACCCGCGCCGCCGACGCCTTGGCCGGCTCGATGCCGGGCAGCACCGCGTACGGGTAGTCCAGCGGCGCGGGCGCCGGCTCCAGGTAGAGCGCGGCCAGCGGCACCGGCGGCTTCTTGCTGTTGTACTGGATCACGTCCTCTTCGGACAGCGCCGCCGCGCCGAGGCTGCTGGCGATCGTCGTCGCGTCCGACGCGGTGGGGAACCGGGCGAGCAGGTCCGGCCGCAGCGCCGAGCGGTCGGTGGCCAGCGCCCGCAGCGCGGCGACCTTGTCCTTCTCGGCGTCCGGGCCGCCGGTGGCGCTGGCGGCGGTGGTCAGCGAGAGCAGACCGGACAGGCCCGCCGCGTCGCGGGTCGGCTCGACGATGCCGGTACGCAGCGGCTTGTCGCTCTGGACCTGCTGGAGGAGCTGGGTCCAGCTGAACTTCTTCTGCGGCCAGCCCAGCCGCGAGGCGATCGGCACCGGCATCGCCACGACCACCGGGCTGCGGGCGATGGACGTGCCGTTGCCGGGGTCGAAGGCGGTGGCGCCGCCGGTCTTGAGCCGCAGCAGCCAGGTGGAGGAGTCGGGCACCCAGACGTCCGGGCTGACCGCCGTGCCACTGGCCTGCCCGACGCCGGCCAGCGTGACACCGTGCTTGGCGGCGACCGTCGCGGCCACGTCGACCGGGTCGGAGGCCGAGACCTTCACCGCGATGCAGGTCCCGCCGACCGCGGCCCCGTCCTTGACCCATCGCGCGGCCGCCGCGTCGACGGCGGGGGCGAGTTCGTCGGCGACGGCGACGGACAGCTCGATCCTGCCGGAGCAGTCCGGCTGCGCCAGCTGCTGGTAGCCGAACCAGCCGCCGGCCGTCACGGCGAGCACGCCGACGGCAGCGGCGGCGGTAGCTGCGTGAACGTTGGTACGCATGCGGTGGCGGCCTGCTGACACGCTGACCATACTGCGTACCCGCCCTGGTAGCTGCCACAACCGTTCGGACGAAAGTTACGCAGGAGATACAGTTGACCACCAAATTGTCGACGACGAGTAACCGTCCCGCCTCGGCGAGTTGATCTGGCCTGGTCAGGGCAGGACGCAGGTGGGGCTGGGCACCGGCACCGGCTCCCCGACCGGGGCCGGGACACCGGTGGCCGCGTCCACCCGGAAGACCCGGACCATGTCGGCCCGCTCGTCGGCCACGTAGAGGTGCTCCCCCGCCCGGGCGAAGTGCCGCGGCCACTCCCCACCCGTTTCCACCTCGGCGACCAGCTCCGGCAGCTCGCCGGCCAGGGCGAAGACCGCGACCGTGCCCACCCCGCGGTTGGCCACGTAGAGGAAGCGGCCGTCCGGGCCGACCGCGATCTCCGACGGCTGCACGTGCCCGGGCCGGTCGCTGGCGTCGACCCGGCCCCGCTGGTGCAGCGCGCCCTCGGCGGTCAGCTCGTACGCGGTCACCGAGGCGTCCAGCTCCCCCGCCACCCAGCACCGCCGGCCGTCCGGGTGCCGGGCCAGGTGCCGGGGACCGGAGCCGGCGGCCGCCCGCACCCGGGGCGCCCGGGGCACCAGCCGACCGGAGGCGGCGTCCAGGTCGTAGCGGTAGATCGAGTCGGTGCCGAGGTCGACCGCGAGCAGCGGGCCCCGGCCCGGGTCGGGGTTGACCATGTGGGCGTGGGCGCCGGCCTGGCGCTCCGGGTCCAACCCGTGCCCCTCGTGCTGCACCAGGTCACTGCGCTCGCCGGGCACCCCGTCGGGGCCGAGCGGGAACACCGCCACGCTGCCGCCGCCGTAGTTGGCCACGACGAGGTGGCCGCCGTCCGGGACGACCGCCAGGTGGCAGGGCTCCGCGCCCCCGGTGGACCGGGTGCCGAGCGGGGTGAGGTCGCCGTCGGCGGCCACCCGGAAGGCGTTGACCTCGCCGTCGGGCAGCTCGTTGACCGCGTACAGCACCGGCAGCCGCGGGTGCCGGGCGAGGAAGGAGGGCGCCGGGGTGACCGCGACGGTGCCGAGCGGGGACAGCTCGCCGGAGCCCGGGTCCCGCCGGGCCGCGACGATGCCGGTGCCCCGGCCCCCGCCGTGTGCCGTGTAGCCGCCGATGTGGACGACCGCGCCCTGCTCCGCCACCGGTTCCGCCCTCCGCCGATTCCTCCGTCGATCCAACCAGAGGCTCGCCCCTGTGCCGGCTCCTTACCCGGAAAGCCGCGCCGAGTCACGGCCGGTCGACGGGACCGGCCGCGCCGGCGGGCTCAGGCCGCCGGCACCGGCTCGCCCCGCTGCCGGGCCACGTGCTCGACGAGGGCGATCAGCACCTCCTTGCCGGACTGCCGGTCCCGCGCGTCGCAGAGCACCAACGGCACGTCGGGGTCGAGGTCCAGCGCCTGGCGTACGGTCTCCAGGCTGAACCGCCGGGCGCCGTCGAAACAGTTCACCCCCACCACGAACGGGATGCCCCGCTGCTCGAAGTAGTCGATCGACGGGAAGCAGTCCGCCAGGCGACGGGTGTCGGCGAGCACCACCGCGCCGAGCGCCCCGAAGGCCAACTCGTCCCAGAGGAACCAGAAGCGGTCCTGGCCCGGGGTGCCGAACAGGTAGACCTGGAGGTCGTCGTTGATCGTGATCCGGCCGAAGTCCATCGCCACCGTCGTGGTCGACTTCGCCTCGACGCCGGACAGGTCGTCGGTGTCGACCCCGGCCCCGGTCAGGATCTCCTCGGTCTGCAACGGCCGGACCTCGCTGAGCGCGCTCACCAGCGTCGTCTTGCCGGCGCCGAAGCCCCCGGCGATGAGGATCTTCAGCGCGAGCGGGATCCGGGGAGCGGAACCGGCCTCGTCACAGCGCACGGAGTCCACTGACCACCGCCTTCAGGATGTCGTCGTCGGGCAGGTAGGCGGCGGCCGTCGGCTGGTGCACCGCGACCAGTCCCCGGGCCAGCAGGTCGCCGAGCAGGACGCGGACCACGCCCAGCGCGAGGTCCAGCTCGGCCGCCAACTCGGCGACGGGCACCGGCCGGGCGGCCAGCGACACCAGGCGCCGGTGCTCGGGGTGCAGCTCCGGGTGGGCGGCCGGGTCGGCGGCCGGCGCGGCCAGCACGTACGCGACCAGGTCGAAGCCGTCCGCGGACGACCGGACCCGCCCGCCGGTGAGGGTGTAGGGCCGCACGACGGGGCCGGCGTCGTCGTCGAGCCACTCGTGCTGCGGCCCGGGGGACTCAGCCCGCATCGGCAGCCCCCGCCGCCGACCGGGCCGGGGCGCTCAGGTACTCCCCCACCCGGGTGACCAGCATCGCCATCTCGTACGCCACCAGGCCGATGTCCGCGTCCGCGTCGCTGACCACCGCGAGGCAGGCGCCCTGCCCGGCGGCGGTGACGAAGAGGTACGCCGACTCCATCTCCACCACGGTCTGCCGAACCGCCCCGCCGGCCACCTGCCGGCTCGCGCCCCGGGCCAGGCTCGAGAAGCCGGACGCCAGCGCGCACAGGTGCTCGGCGTCGGCGCGGTCCAGGTTGGTGGAGGAGCCGAGCAGCAGCCCGTCGGCCGACAGCGCCACCGCCTGGCGGGCGGGCGGCACCCGTTCCACCAGATCGTCGAGCAACCAGTCGAGATCGGCGCTCTGCCTCGTCGGATGCAGCATCAGGCGTCCCTCTCAGTCGCGGTCACGGGGTCTGGTTCCGCCGGCGGCTCGGCCGGGGTCGGGGTCGGGATGGGCTCCGGGGCCTGCTCCGGGGTGTCGCCACCGGCCGCCGGGGCGCCGGCGGCCACGGCCCCGTCAGCCGTCGCGCCGCCGGCCGCGGCGCGGCCACGGGCGGTGCCCGCCTGCAGGGCGGACATGGCGCGCCGCGCCTCCTCGGGAGTGCGCGGGGTCGGGCTCTCGATCACCGGTGGCCGCGGCGTCGGGCCGTCGGCGACCGGGTGCCGGGCCGCCGCGGGGTGCCCGAGTGCCGGACCGCCCCCGGGGGCGTCCGGCGTCGACCGCCGCCGGACGGCCGGCCCGTGACGCCGCACCCGACGCGGCAGCCCGTCGATCTCCCCGGCGCTCTCGGCGGGGCCGGGGCCGCCGGGCACCCGGCTGGCGGGGGCGGGGTCTCGGGACGCGGGGGCGGCCCGGCCCGGCCCGGCGGAGGCCGGGCCCCCGACGCCGGACGCGGCCGGGCCGGCGGCGCGACCGGGCTGGTCCGGCGCGGCGGAGGCGGGAGCCGCGGAAGGCGGGGCTGCGGAAGGCGGGGCTGCGGCGGACGGGGCCGCGGAGGGCGGCGTCGCGCCGGGTTCGGCGGCTCGGACGGAACGGGGCCGGGGCAGCGTGCTCAGCCGGCTCGCCCGGGCCATCCGCCGTTCCTCCGGCGTCGCCCCGGACTGGTCCTCCGGCGGGGCGACGCCCTCGGGCAGCAGGGACGGCTCGTCGGTGACCAGGTCGGCGGGGATGAGCACGACGGCGGTCAACCCGCCTCCGTCGGACGGGCGCAGCCGCACCCGGACCCCGTGCCGGGCGGCGAGCCGGGCCACCACGAAATGGCCGAGCCGAGCCGTCTCGGCGGGCTCGAAGTCGGGGGACCGGGCCAACCGCCGGTTCGCGTCCTCCAGCGCGGCGGCGGTCATGCCCAGGCCGCGGTCGGTGACCTCGACGGCGTAGCCGTTGGCCACGTGCTGCCCGGAGACCTCCACCCGGGTGTGTGGCGGGGAGAACGCCGCGGCGTTCTCGATCAGCTCGGCGAGCAGGTGGATCACGTCGCCGACGGCCCGCCCCAGCGCGCCGCCGGGCTGCACGGCGGCGATGTCGACGCGGTCGTAGGACTCCACCTCGGAGATGGCGCCCCGGATCAGGTCGACCATCGCGACCGGGTTGCGCCAGCCCCGCCCGGGGGCGGCGCCGGCCAGGATGACCAGGTCCTCCGCGTGCCGCCGCAGCCGGGTGGCGAGGTGGTCGACGCGGAACAGCTCGGCCAGTTCGTCCGGGTCCTCGGTGTGCCGCTCCATCCGGTCGAGCAGGGCGAGCTGCCGGTGCACCAGCCCCTGGCTGCGGCGGGCGATGTTGAGGAAGACCTCGTTGAGCCCCCGGCGCAGGGTCACCTCGTCGACGGCCGAGCGGACCGCCGTCCGCTGCACCTCGGTGAAGGCCCGCGCCACCTGGCCGATCTCGTCGCCGCCGTACTCCAGCGCGGGCGCCTCCCGGGCGACGTCGACCTGCTCGCCCCGGCGCAGGCGGGCCACCACGTCGGGCAGCCGGCGTTCGGCCATGTCCAGCGCGGCCGTGCGTACGCCGGTGAGCCGCTGCGCGAGGGAACGACCGACCCGCAGCGCCACCAGGACCGAGACCACGACGGCGGCCAGGCCGAGCACCCCGGCGGCGGCGAGCCGGACGAGGATGCCGACGGCCGTCGGCACCGACCGGTCGGCGAGCCCGTCGGCCTGGGCCAGCTCGAACTCCCGCAGCGCCTGCTGCACGGCCTCGTAGCTGGCGTGCCACTGCGCCGGGTCCACCGCCGGCCGGGTCGACGACCGGGCGCCGACCAGGGTGTCCTGCATCGCCCGCAGCCGGCCGAAGACCTCCCCCTCGGTCAGCCGCTGGAACGCGGCGCGCTCCGCATCGGGCAGGTCCGCGACCGCCGCCTCGGCGAGGAACCGCTGGTTGGCGATGGTCTGCACGACCTGGGTGTGCTCGCCCTCGGCGAACCGGCCGGCGGTGAACGCCCCGGCCAGCAGGGCGTCGGTCTGGCCGAGCAGCTCCCGGCTGCGGCCGAGCGCGGTGACGGCGAGCGCCTGACGGTTCAGGTCCTGGTCGGGCAGGTTCGCCATGGCCGAGAACGCCTGGAAGGCCGAAGAGATCATCCCGCTGTAGAGCCCGACCGCGCCGGCCCGGTCGACCTCGCGGCGGTCGATGAACCCGCGCCCGGCGGGCAGCGCGTCCAGCGCGGTGACGAGGTGGTCGACCCGGGTGTCGAGGTGGTCGCCGGCGGCGTCGCGCAGTTCCTCCCCGCCGACCCGGCGGCGCAGCTCGGCGACCGCTCGGTCGGTCCGCCGGCGCTGCTCGGCGAGCCCGGGCGCGACGTCCCCGCCGGCCAGGTGCACCACCGAGAGCCGACGCTCCCGTTGCAGCTCGGCCACCACCGTCTCGCCGGGGCGGCCGAGGTCGTAGAGGAGGGTCCGGGCGGCGAGCAGGTCGAGGGCCGGCCCGAAGGTCAGCGTCGTGGCGAAGATCCAGAGCGCCAGCAGCGCGGTCACCGGGACGACGACCAGCGCGGTCAGCTTGGAGCGGATCGGCCAGTCGCGGGATTTCAATCAGACCTCGCCCGGAAGGTGTGGCTGCGGGGGCGCCGGCGCCGGCCGGGCAGCGTCCGGGTCGGACGGTCACGGCCCACGGTGCCGGCCCGTCCGGCGGACGCCTTGGGCAGGATACGTAAATCCCGCCCGATGCACTACCGTCCGTCGCGTCGGGCCTACCGGACGGACGTCCACAGCGGACGAACGCCCCGCCGGGGCCGGCGGGGCGTTCGGTGGGTGGTGTGCGGATCAGGCGCTGACGGAGATGCCGAGACCCTCGGCGACCCGACGGCCGTAGTCCTCGTCGCACTGGCTGAAGTGCCAGACCATCTTCTCCTGGATGTGCTTGTCGCACTGTGCCAGCAGGGTCGTCAGGTTGAGGATCAGGTCGTCGCGCTCCCAGTCGGCCATCTCGCGGTAGCGGCGGCCTGCCTGGGAGTAGTTGTTCTGCCGCTCGATCGGGGCCTTCATGACCTGACCGGAGACGAACGGGCGGTACTCCCGGTAGGACTCGTCGGCCTCCCGGAGCCCGGCGACCGAGGACGGCTCGAAGTTGATGTGCGGGTTGCCGCCCCGGTTGTCCACCCCGTACGACATCTGGCCGCCGCCCTGGTTGGTGCTGACGGCCACGTCCTCGCGCGGGCGGTTGACCGGCAGTTGGAGGTAGTTCGGGCCGACCCGGTACCGCTGGGTGTCCGAGTAGGAGAACGTGCGGCCGACCAGCATCTTGTCGTCGGAGAAGTCGATCCCGTCAACCAGCACGCCGGTGCCGAAGGCGATCTGCTCGTTCTCGTTGTGGTGGTCGGTGATGTTGCGGTTGAGCGTCATCATGCCGACCGGCAGGTAGGGGAAGTCCTCCTCCGGCCAGATCTTGGTGTCGTCGAGCGGGTCGAAGTCCAGCTCCGGGTGCTCGTCGTCGCTCATGACCTGGACGTTGAGTTCCCACTTCGGGTACTCGCCGCGCTCGATCGCCTCGTAGAGGTCCTTGGACGCGTGGCCCAGGTCGGTGGCCTGGATGGCGTCCGCCTCGGCCTGGGTGAGATTGTGCTCGCCCTGCTGCGACAGCCAGTGGAACTTGACCAGCACGCCCTCGCCCTCGGCGTTGACCAGCCGGTACGTGTTCACCCCGGACCCGCGCATGGTCCGGTAGTTCTTCGGGATGCCGTACGGGGAGAAGAGCCAGGTCAGCATGTGCATCGACTCGGGCGTGTTCGACATGAAGTCGAAGATCCGGTTCGGCTCCTGGCGGAAGGTCACCGGGTCCGGCTTCAGCGAGTGGATCACGTCGGGGAACTTGATCGCGTCGCGGATGAAGAAGACCTGGAGGTTGTTGCCCACCAGGTCCCAGTTGCCGTCGTCGGTGCGGAACTTCACGGCGAAGCCGCGCGGGTCGCGGGCCGCCTCGGAGGAGTCCCGGCCGCCGATGACGGTGGAGAAGCGGATGGTGACCGGGGTCTTCTTGCCCTTGGTCTGGAACAGCTTGGCCCGGGTGTACTTCGACGCCGGCTGGTCGCCGATCGTCCCGTACGCCTCGAACTCGCCGTGCGCGACGAAGCCGCGCGCGTGCACCACCCGCTCCGGGATGCGCTCCCGGTCGAAGTGGCTGATCTTCTCGAGGAAGTGGTAGTTCTCCAGCGTCGCCGGGCCACGCGAACCGACCGTCCGCTGCTGCTGGTTGTTGTGCACGGGGTGACCCTGACGGGTGGTGAGGATCGGCTTGCTGGCCTGCGGGTCGCTCATGGCGCTCCTCCTGGTCGGTGTGACGGCTGGCGTCAGCGGTGGTGTCGCTGCTGGCACGTGGGGCACCGGCCCCAGTAGGTGACCTCGGTGGACTCCACGGCGAAGGTGGCGCCGGGGTCGAGGCAGGGCCCGGGGGCCCGGTTGCGGCGGGTGTCGACGATCGCCCCGCACTCCCGGCAGACCAGGTGGTCGTGGTCGTCCCCGGCCAGCTCGTAGCGGGCCGGCCCGCCGGCCGGGGCGAACCGGCGCAGCAGGCCCGCCCCGGTGAGGGCGTGCAGGACGTCGTAGACCGCCTGGACCGAGATCCGCCCGAGGCGGACCCGGGCGAGTCGGGTGATCGTGTCGGCCTCCAGGTGCGGCCGGTCGCGTACCGCCGCGAGCACCGCGAGCCGGGGCTGCGTGACCCGCAACCCGGCGGCCCGGAGGCGTTCGACGTCGGTCTCGACCGGCATCACCCCACCCAAGCGCCTTTTCTGGAATGAGTCAAGTTTTCGCGGGGCGATCACTCTGTGCGACTCGTCATGTCGGTACGGGGAATGCCGCCAGGTCGGGTTCGTCAGGAAAGTGCCGCGGAACGGGATTGGCGATCACGGAGCGGAGGGAATACCACTGGCCGAAGGAGGAGCCATGTCGCCCACGCAGGTAATCGTCATAGTTCTCGTCGTGCTGGTGATCGCGGCGCTGGCCGTGGCCGCCCGGTCGTACGCCCGCCGTCGGGCGTTGCGGTCGCGGTTCGGTCCCGAGTACGACCGCGCCGTCGCCGAACGGGACAGCCGTACCGCCGCCGAGCGGGAGCTGCGCGAGCGGCAGCGCCGCCACGCCGACCTCACGCTCACCCCCCTCGCCCCCGAGTCCCGCGCCCGGTACGCCGCCGCCTGGGAGGAGATCCAGGTCCGCTTCGTGGACTCCCCGGCCGAGACCGTGGGCGACGCGGACGAACTGGTCACGCGGCTCATCGCCGAACGCGGCTACCCGACCGGCGACTTCTCCGACCAGATCGCCCACCTCTCGGTGGAACACGCCCGCACGCTGGGCCACTACCGCGACGCCCACGACATCCACCTGCGCAACTCGCGCGGCGAGGCCAGCACCGAGGAGCTCCGCCAGGCCGTGGTCCACTACCGGGCCCTCTTCGCCGACCTGCTCGGCGAGGAGCCGGTCGGGCACCGGCCGCCCGAGCAGCGCAGTCCGGACAGCCAGCACGACGTCACGAGCCGCTGAGGAGACCGCGATGCGACAGGAAGAGCAGCGGGTGGGCAACGAGCACCCCGAGGCCGTCCGCTCCACGCCGGTGCCGGTGCCGCCACGAGGCGACCAGGCCGGCCGCGCCGAGGTGCCCGAGGACGCCCTCGACGAGCGGGGCACGTTCGACGACCCGGCGGTCGCCGGCGAGCGCGCCCCGCGCGGCGGGACCGCCGACGACGAACGGTCCGGCGATCGGAACGCCGGCGCGGCACGCTCCGGCGGCCGGGACACCGCCGGCGGGCGGCCGGAGTTCCACGAGCCCGGTCCGCTGCCGACGGCCTTCGGCGCCACCACCGTCGGCGACGCGGTGGCCGCGTCCGCCCTGGCCAGCCCCCGCCCGGAGGACGAGGTCGACCCACGTACGGAGTCGACCGCGCGGCCGGGCGACGGGGCCGTGGACGGCGCCCGGGAGGGGCGCCGGGCCGACCCGACCGCCGAGTTCCGCGGTGCCGGTGAGCGTGGCGAGGGCCGGCCCGACGAGCGCGGCGGGTCACCCGGCGGCACGACCGTGCTGCCGCCGGACGCCACCGACGGTGGCCCCGAGCGCCGGACCGACCTGACCGGCTGGACGGGCGACCCGGAGACCGCCGCGGCCGGCGGGCCCGGGTACGGCAGCGCCACCCCCGCCATGGTCGACCCCGACGCCGAGCACGCGTCGGCCGGGCGCACGGGTGCCGCCGCCGGCTCGCTGGAGTCGGCCGGGACGTCCCGGCCGGCGGGTTCGACCGTCGCCGCCGAGCCGGCCACGCTCTTCGACCCCACGGCGGCGCAGGTTTTCCGGGACCGCTGGCGGGACGTCCAGCTACGGTTCGTGGACGACCCCCGCGCGGCGGCCGGGGAGGCGCAGTCGCTGGTCGACGAGGCGATCCAGGCGCTCGCCTCGGCGCTGTCCGCACAGAAGAACAAGCTGGGCGGCTGGCAGGACGCCGGCTCGGCCGACACCGAGCAGTTGCGGATGGCGGTCCGCCACTACCGCGACTTCCTCGACCGCGTGCTCGGACGCTGACCGCCCGCACGGGCGCCCCCGGTCGGACGGGGCCGGGGGGCGCCCGGCGGTGCGCTGGTGCGGGCGGGGGCCCGCCCCGGCGGCGTGCGCGACGGCCGGGCCGGCCGTTCGGCATCCGGCGGGGGCATGGGCGCCGCCACGCGGGGTACGCCAGGAGGATCAGGAAACCACCTGGCGGCAGGAGGGCAGCGACATGACGGATCGTGACCGTGACCGACCGCTGGAGGAGAGCCCCGAGGTGGCCGCGGCGGTCGAGGACGACACCGGCATCCCCCAGCTGATGACCGGCGGCGGCGCCGACCGGGACACTCCGTCGTTCGCGGAGCCCGGTGACCAGCCGCGGAGCGGCGCGCCGACCGACCAGCTGATCGGTGACCCGTACGCCGCCGGCACCGGGGCCACCGGCACCGGCACGGGGGCGGCGCCGGACAACATCCGCACCGGCGCGGAGCAGCCCTGGGAGCCGGAGGATCTGGTGGCGGCCCGGGGCCAGGACCTGACGCCGGAGAACATCGAGCGGGCCCGCCGGGACCTGGCCGAGCTGGGCCGGGCGGCGATCGAGAAAACGGTCCCCTGACCGCCGTACGTGACAGGCCCCCGGCCCGACCGTCGAGCGGTCGGGCCGCGGGCCCGGGAACCCCGCCGCCGGAGCGCCCACCTGCTGCCAGCGGCGGGTAGACGCCGTGTCGGGCCCCGCTGGGGTTGTTGTCGTTGCGGGTGTCGCCGGGGTACGTCGGGTCGCACATCCGGTCGGAGCCCTTGCCCTCGCTGTTCGCGATCTTCTTGCTGGAGCCGTCCGACTCGCCCGGCGCCTCACCCCGGACGGACGCGTCGACGCCCGGCTCCGGCTCGACCTTCGGGCGTTCGCCCGGGCCGGCCCCGGACTGTTCGCACCAGTTGCCGGGTGGATCCGCCGGTCCACCGGGCCGCCGTTGACGTAGGTGTCCACGCTGGTCGCCGCGCCCGGCCGGTGGGCCGGGCGGAGCCGCCCCCAGCCGTTGCGGGAGGCGCCCGACCAGCATGCCGATGCAGGCGCCGAAGGCCACCTGGACCGGCCTGGTGCGGACGGTTCGGGCGAGCGACAGCTCGTCGACGCACTGGTTCCAGTCGATCCGCCTGGGCCGGCGCACGGTCTGCCCCGTTCACCGTGTCGGTGACCCCTGACGTACGGCTCCCGCGGGGCCGGCAGTTGGCCGTGTTGACGATGAAGCCGTGCAGCGCCCGTTCCACCCTCACCGGCGAGCACCTGGCGGCCTTGTCCACGGTGCGGCCAGAGGCGACCGCGGCGCTCCTCAGCGTGTCGGCGGTCGGGCCGAAGTTGCCGTCCCAGCCGATCCAGCCGTGGTGGGCGGCGTCGATGTCGTTGTTCGGCACCTGGCTGCCGCCCAGCACCGACTCCCGCCTTGGCCGTCCACTCCGGGTTCACGTGCCCCTGGGCACCCGTTGCCAAGGGCGGGGTGGTCGGCGGGGGCGTCGTCGACGGCGGGGTCGCCGGAACAGGACGACACCCACCGAGGGCCCCAACCGGCGCGAGGCGGCCGTGGCGGTGCCACCAGGACAGGAAAGCCGTATATCGCTCGTAACCGGGCATATCACGCCTGTCGCCCGGATGCCCGACATAGGGGCAAACACGAATCTTTCCCTGCATAGCTCATGAAACGGTCTAACGTCGTTCGTAGCTCGGTTGCCACCGAGCCCAGGACAACAGGGATGGAGTGACGCAGGTCATGGCAAACAAGATGCTCGGGAAGGTCGTTGCGGGCGCTGCCCTCGGTGGTGCCTCCCTGCTCGTGTTCACGCCGGGTATCGCGTTCGCGGACGGCCACCACGACGAGGGCAAGGTCTACGCCAAGCCCCACGTCGTCAAGGCGGGCGAAACGGTCAAGCTGCTCGAGGTCTGCTCGGAGCGCCAGGAGCACGCCTACGTGTGGTCCAAGGTCACGGGCAAGGTCAAGCTCGAGCCGGCCGAGGGCCGCGACGACTGGCGCGGGGAGAAGGACTCCGGCGACCACGACAAGGGCAAGGACCACGACAAGGGCAAGGAACACGACAAGGACAAGGGCAAGGAGCACGAAGGCAAGGAGCACGACAAGGGCAAGGAGCACGACAAGGACAAGGGCAAGGAGCACGAAGGCAAGGACGAGACCGCCAAGCCGCAGCCGACGACCACCTACGGCCAGGGCGGCGGCGCCGCCGACGACGGCGACTGGAAGGGCTACGAGCACGGCCAGGACGCCGAGGGTGGCCGCGAGGGCGAGGACCGCAAGGACCACGACAAGTACGGCTCGGACGAGCGGGGCGACAGCGGCCGGGAGGGCGAGGACCGCAAGGACCACGACAAGTACGGCTCGGACAGCTGGGGCTCGGACCGTGGCGACAGCGGTCGCGAGGAGGACCGCAAGGACCACGAGGGGTACGGCTCGGACGAGGGCGACCGGAAGAAGGACCACGAGAAGAAGGACTGGTCCGACGAGGAGTCCTGGAAGGACGACAAGGACAAGGACCGCTGGGAGCACAAGCGTGACTTCGTCTACTACGGCGAGGCCGAGGTCTCCGAGGACGCCAAGCCGGGCCGCTACGAGCTCAAGGGCTCGTGCGGCGAGGGTGAACTCGTCGTCCTGCCGCGCGGCGGGGTCGACGGCGGCGACGGCGGTGCCGGCGCCGGGACCGACCGGGGCCTGGCCGCCGGTGGGGCCAGCCTGCTCGGCGCGGCCGCCCTGGGCGGCCTGGTGCTGATGCGTCGGCGTCGGACCGATGAGTCGCTGGTCTGACATGACGGCGAGATGGGCCGGCGGCCGTCACGGGAAACCGTGGCGCGCCGCCGGCGCGGCCGCCGTCGTCCTGCTCGCCATGGTGGGCGCAGGCATGATCGGCGCGTCGGTCATGACCGCCCCCGCCCCCCGCCCGCCGCAGCCCCTGGCGCAGGCCGGACCGGACACCTCCGGGACGACGGTGTCGGGGCCCGACGGCGCGGACCCGGACGTCGCCGGCGGGGCCGCGACGGGGCTGGCCCGTTCCACCCCCACCACGATCAGCATCCCCCGGATCGGGGTCGACGCCTCGATCATGTCGCTCGGCACCAACCCGGACGGCACCGTCCAGGTGCCCCCGCTCGAGCAGGCGCAGCGCGCCGGCTGGTACGAGCCGGGGCCCAGCCCGGGGGAGGTCGGCAACGCGGTCATCGTCGGGCACGTCGACTCGGCGGTGATCGGGCCGGCGGTCTTCTTCTCCCTCGGCGCCCTGCAACCCGGTGACACGATCGCCGTCACCCGCGAGGACGGGCAGCGGGTCACGTTCACGGTCGAGTCGGTGAAGGCGTACCCGAAGACCGAGTTCCCGACGGAGCAGGTCTACGGCCCCAGCGACCGGCCCGGCCTGCGGGTGGTCACCTGCGGCGGCGTCTTCGACGAGGCGGCGCGCAGCTACCCGGACAACGTGGTCGTCTTCGCCTCCATGACCGCCTGACCCAGGGCCTCCGCCGGCGGTCGCACGGTCCGGGCCGGGCGGTGGCGGCATCCGCCACGTCGTGGCCCCCGGCGCCGCGGCACGGCAGTGGAGGCGGGACGCCGGGAAACGACGACGCGGTGCGGCCGGGGGGGGGGCCCGACGGGCGGGCCCCGCGGCGGGGGCGGCGTGCGGCGGCGGGGGGGGGGGGCACCC
>NZ_JBFAVI010000081.1:24755-28173 GCF_040679695.1 Micromonospora sp. NPDC052213 | reverse complement strand
GCCCACGACCCCCGGGCGGCGGGCGACGAACCCGCCGGTTGTGCCGGCCGGGTGTGGTGTGGGGAAGCGTCCACACCCGGCCGGCCCCATCCGGTGCGTCTTCCTCCGCACCACTCGACCCGGCGTCCCGCCGGCGGACCAGCTCCGCCCGCAGGGGCGGCTCGGCCACGTGGAGGAGACAGTCCATGCCGACCAACCCGGCTCAGGCGCCGACGGTGCCGGCGCACGTGCTGCCGCACCGCACCCCCGCCCAGCTTCTCGCGGTGGCCCGCCACGGGCTGGCCGAGGCCGCTCAGACCCGCCCCGACGGCCTCCGCTACGCGGCCGCCCACCTGGCCGCGCTGCGCGCGGCGGCGGCCCTGCTCGCCGCCCGGGCGCGTCCCGCCCCGGCCCGGCGCAACCGGATCACCAGCGTCTGGGTCCTGCTCTCCGGTGTCGCCCCCGAGCTCGACGAGTGGGCCCGGTTCTTCGCCCTCGGCGCCGGCAAGCGCGCCGCCGCCGAGGCCGGCATCCCGCGGGTCGTGACCGCCCGGGAGGCCGACGACCTGCTGCGCGCCGCCGAACAGTTCGTCGCGGTGGTGGAGGCCGCGCTCGGCGTGGCCCACCAACCGGCGCTCGACGGCCTCGCCGCCTGATCCGTGACGCCCGGGCCGTCCGGCGGGGGGAGCCGGGCGGCCCGGGCGCCACGCGTACATCCGATCGACAGCACGACGGGGGGTAGGTCCGATGGCGGGCCGGATGGTGGTCGGTTCCGCCGCACTGGCCGCTCTGGTACGTCCGGCGAGCGCGCCGGATCCGGCGGGCGGTCACCGGGTGCTGCCGGTGGCCCCGGAACTGACCGGGCTGCTGCCCAACCGGGGGCTGCGGCGCGGCAGCACGATCGCGGTCGCCACCGGCCAACCCCGGCGCAGCGGCGGCACCTCGCTGGTCCTGGCGCTGCTCGCCGAGGCGTCCCGGGCCGGTTCGTGGTGCGCCGTGGTGGGGGTGCCGACGTTCGGGGCGGGCGCGGCCGCCGAGCTCGGCATCGCCCTGGACCGGCTCGCCCTGGTGCCCCACCCGGGCCCGGAGTGGGCCACCGTCATCGCCGCGCTGATCGACGGGGTGGACGTCGTGGTCACCGCCGTGCCGGGGACGGTCTCCGCCTCGGTCGCCAACCGGCTGGCCGCCCGGGCCCGGCAACGGGGCAGCGTCCTCGTCCCGTACGGGCGGTGGGACGGCGCGGACGTGACCCTCCAGGTGGTCCGGGGAGCCTGGGAGGGGCTCGGGACGGGCCGGGGCCGGCTGCGCCGCCGCGAGGTCACCGTCTCGGCGCGTGGGCGCGGGGCCGCCGCCCGCCCCAAGGAGATCAAGATGTGGCTGCCCGGGGACGGGCTCACCCGGGTCATTCCCCGCTCCGCCCCCGGCCCGGCCGCCGGGTCCGTCACCGGCCGGTCGGCCGCTGGCCGGCTCCGCCCGGTCGCCGCGTCCACCGTGTCCGCCCCGTCGGCCACCGTGTCCGCCCCGTCGGCCACCGTGTCCGCCCCGTCGGCCACCGTGTCCGCCACGTCGGCCACCGTGTCCGCCGACACCTCCCGGCGCGGCCCGCTCACCCTGGTCGGTCCGGCATGACCGGTGCGCCGGTGCGGACCCTGCTGCTCTGGTGCCCGGACTGGCCGGTGCTCGCCGCCGAGATCGTCGACGGGGTGCCCGCCACCGGCCCGGTCGCCGTGCTGCACGCCAACCGGGTGGTCGCCTGCTCGGAGCGGGCGCGCGCCGAGGGGGTGCGCCGGGGGCTGCGCAAACGGGAGGCGCAGGGGCGCTGCCCGCAGCTCACCGTCGTCGAGTACGACCCGGGGCGGGACGCCCGGGCGTTCGAGCCGGTGGTCGCCGCGGTCGAGGAGCTGGTCGCGGGCGTCGAGGTGGTGCGTCCCGGCGCGTGCGCGGTGGCGGCCCGGGGGCCGAGCCGCTACCTGGGGGGAGAGGAGGCGGCCGCCGAGCGGATCGTCGAGCACGTCGCCCAGGCGTGCGCGGTGGAGAGCCAGGTCGGCATCGCCGACGGGGTCTTCGCCGCCGGGCTGGCCGCCCGCGCCGGGCAGGTCGTCCCGCCCGGCGCGACACCGCGGTTCCTCGCCGACCTGCCGGTCGAGGCGCTCGGCCGGCCGGCCCTGACCGACCTGCTGCGCCGGCTCGGCGTACGCACCCTGGGTGACTTCGCCGCGCTGCCCGCCGGCGACGTGCTGGCCCGGTTCGGCTTCGACGGTGCGCTCGCCCACCGGCTGGCCGCCGGGCGGGACCACCGTCCGCTCGCCGTCCGGCAGCCCCCGGCCGACCTCGCGGTCACCGCCGACCACGACGAGCCGCTCGACCGGGTCGACACGGCGGCCTTCGCCGCCCGGGCGCTGGCCGAGCGGTTGCACGACCGGCTCGCCGCGCACGGGCTGGCCTGCACCCGCCTCGGCATCGAGGCAGTCACCGCGCACGGCCAGGAGCTGCACCGGGTCTGGCGGCACGACGGGCTGCTCAGCTCGGCCGCCATCGCGGACCGGGTGCGCTGGCAGCTCGACGGCTGGCTGTCCGGTGGCGTCGGCCGGGGCGGCGCCCGCCCGGCCCGGCCGACGGCGGGCATCATCCGGCTGCGGTTGGTCCCCGACGGGGTGATCGCCCAGGCCGGCCTGCAACCCGGCCTGTGGGGGGAGGCCGGCGAGGAGCGGGAGCGGGCGCACCGGGCCCTGAGCAGGGTGCAGGGCATCCTCGGCCCCGAGGCCGTGGTCACCGCGGTGCTCGGCGGCGGCCGTTCACCCGCCGACCAGGTGCGCCTGGTGCCGTGGGGGGACGAACGCCTGCCGGCCCGCCCCGGCCCACCGCCCCTGCCGGCCGGGCCGTCGGACCGGCCGGGTCAGTCGCCCCTGCCGGACCGGCCGTCGCCGCCGCCGGACCGGTCGCCGCTGTCGGGCCGCCCGTCGGCGCGGTCGGGCGAGCCGCCGTGGCCGGGCCGGCTGCCGCCGCCCGCGCCGGCCGTGGTGCTGCCCGACCCGCTCGCCGCGGCCGTGCACGACGCCGCCGGCGAGCCGGTCGTGGTCAGCGCGCGGCTCCAGGTCAGCGCCGCGCCGGCCCGGCTGACCGTGGGCACCGCGCGGCCGGCCGAGATCGTCGGCTGGGCCGGCCCGTGGCCGGTCGACGAGCGCTGGTGGGCGCCGGCCGAGGCCCGCCGCCGGGCCCGGTTCCAGGTCTGCCTGGCCGACGGCACGGCCCTGCTGCTCGCGGTGGAGGCCGGGCACTGGCTGGTGGAGGCGATCTATGACTGAGGGCGCCCGGCCGACTGCGGGCGTGGGCCCCCCCGGGGGGGGGGGGGCCCGGGGGCCCGGGGGGGGCCCCGGGGGGTGGACCCCCCCCAAGGGGCCCGGGGGGGGGGGGGACGCCTGGGGGGCGGGCGGGAAGC
>NZ_JBFAVI010000081.1:0-24745 GCF_040679695.1 Micromonospora sp. NPDC052213 | reverse complement strand
CGCCGAGCGGCGGCGGCGCGACGTCGACCCGGCGGGGCCCCGATGAGCTTCCACAACCCGAAGCTGCCCTGGTCGGAGCTGGAACGCGTGCTCTCCGGCCGGAAACCCCGTGCCGGGCGGGCCGGCGGGCAGGGCGGCCGGTCGCGTGACGAGCGGCACCTGCACGTGGTCGACCCGCTGGCCGTGGACGCCGACGGCGGCGACTCTCCCGTCTGGAGCCGCAAGCGGGAGCACTACCAGCCGCCGGAGCTGACCCGCCCCGACGGCGTGGTGCCGTACGCCGAACTGCACGCCCACACCAACTTCAGCTTCCTCGACGGCGCCAGCCACCCCGAGGAACTGGCCGAGGAGGCCGCCCGGCTGGGGCTCACCGCGCTCGCCGTCACCGACCACGACGGCTTCTACGGGGTGGTGCGCTTCGCCGAGGCGGCCCGCGCGCTGCACCTGCCGACGATCTTCGGCGCCGAGCTCTCCCTGGACCTGCCCGGCCCGCAGAACGGCGAGCCCGACCCGCTCGGGCGGCACCTGCTGCTCCTGGCCCACGGCCACGAGGGGTACGCCCGGCTCGCCTCGACCATCGCCCGCGCCCAGCTGCGCGGCGGCGAGAAGGGCCGCCCGGTCTACGGCGAGCTGGAGGAGGTCGCCGCGGAGCTGCGCGACCACGTGCTGGTGCTCACCGGCTGCCGCAAGGGGCACGTGCCGGCGGCGCTGCTCACCGAGGGGGTGGACGCGGCGGCCCGCGAGCTGGACCGGCTGACCGCCCTCTTCGGCGCGGAGACGGTGGCGGTGGAGCTGACCGACCACGGGCACCCGGTCGACGCCGACCGCAACGACGCGCTCGCCGAGCTGGCGGCGGCGGCCGGCCTGCCCACGGTGGCCACCAACAACGTGCACTACGCCACCCCGGGCCGGCGCCGGCTGGCCACCACCGTCGCCGCCGTACGGGCCCGGCGCAGCCTGGACGAGATCGACGGGTGGCTGCCCGCGGCCGGCACCGCCCACCTGCGCAGCGGTGCGGAGATGGCGGCCCGGTTCGCCGCGTACCCGGGGTCGGTGGCCCGGGCCGCCGAGTTCGGGGCCGAGCTCGCCTTCGACCTCCAGCTCGTCGCGCCACGGCTGCCGGCGTACCCGGTGCCGCCGGGGCACACCGAGATGAGCTGGCTGCGCCACCTGACCGAGCGGGGGGCGCGGGAGCGCTACGGCCCCCGGGAGGCGCACCCGAGGGCGTACGCGCAGCTCGACCACGAGCTGAACATGATCGAGGAGCTGGGCTTCCCCGGCTACTTCCTGGTGGTCTACGACATCGTCACGTTCTGCCGCGAGCAGGACATCTACTGCCAGGGCCGGGGCTCGGCGGCCAACTCGGCGGTCTGCTACGCGCTGCGGATCACCAACGTGGACGCGGTCCGGCACCGGCTGCTCTTCGAGCGGTTCCTCGCCCCGGAGCGCGACGGCCCGCCCGACATCGACGTGGACATCGAGTCCGACCGCCGGGAGGAGGTCATCCAGCACGTCTACGCCCGGTACGGCCGGGAGCACACCGCCCAGGTCGCCAACGTCATCTCCTACCGGCCCCGCTCGGCGGTGCGGGACGTGGCCAAGGCGTTCGGCTTCTCGCCCGGCCAGCAGGACGCCTGGAGCAAGCAGATCGACCGGTGGGGCGCGGTCGCGGCGGTGGACGTCGAGGACATCCCCGAGCAGGTGGTCGCGTACGCGAACGAGCTGCAGACCTTCCCCCGGCACCTGGGCATCCACTCCGGCGGCATGGTGATCTGCGACCGGCCGGTGATCGAGGTCTGCCCGGTGGAGTGGGGGCGGATGCCGGGCCGCAGCGTGCTCCAGTGGGACAAGGACGACTGCGCCGCCGTCGGCCTGGTCAAGTTCGACCTGCTCGGCCTGGGCATGCTCTCCGCGCTGCACTACGGCTACGACATGATCGGGATGACCCTCGACCTGGGCGACATGACGCTGGACGACCCGGAGGTCTACGACATGCTCTGCCGGGCCGACTCCGTCGGGGTGTTCCAGGTGGAGAGCCGCGCCCAGATGGCCACCCTGCCCCGGCTGAAGCCCCGCGAGTTCTACGACCTGGTGGTCGAGGTGGCGCTGATCCGGCCCGGCCCGATCCAGGGCGGCTCGGTGCACCCGTACATCCGGCGCAAGAACGGCGAGGAGCCGGTGACCTTCCCGCACCCGCTGATGCGCAACGCGCTGGAGAAGACCCTCGGCGTGCCGCTGTTCCAGGAGCAGCTCATGCAGCTCGCGATCGACCTGGCCGGCTTCGACGCGGCCGGGGCCGACCAGCTGCGCCGGGCGATGGGGTCCAAGCGCTCGGTGGAGCGGATGGCGCAGATCGCCGACCGGCTCTACGCCGGGATGGCCGAGCGGGGCATCACCGGCGAGCTGGCCGACGACGTCTACCGCAAGCTCACCGCGTTCGCCAGCTACGGCTTCCCGGAGAGCCACGCGATGAGCTTCGCCTACCTGGTCTACGCCAGCTCCTGGCTCAAGCGCTACCACCCGGGCCCGTTCCTGGCCGCGCTGCTCAACGCCCAGCCGATGGGCTTCTACTCCCCGCAGACCCTGGTCGACGACGCCCGCCGGCACGGCGTCGAGGTCCGCCGGCCGGACGTCAACGCCAGCGGCGCCAGGGCGGTGCTGGAGTCCACCCCGCAGACCCGCTGGGGCAGCGCGCCGGGGGAGCCGCCGCACGCCTGGGGGCTGGGCGGCCCGGCCGTCCGGCTCGGGCTCTCCGCCGTGCGTACCCTCGGCGACGAGGTGGCCGAGCGGATCGAGACGGAGCGGACGGCGCACGGGCCGTACCGCGACATGGCGGACCTGGCCCGGCGCGTGGGTCTCACCGCCGCGCAGCTGGAGGCGCTGGCCACCGCGGACGCCTTCGCCTGTTTCGGGCTGTCCCGGCGGCAGGCCCTCTGGGCGGCCGGCGCGGCGGCCCAGGACCGGCCGGGCCGCCTGCCCGGCACGGTGACCGGCGCGGCCGCGCCCACCCTGCCCGGCATGGAGGCGGTGGACCGGCTGGTCGCCGACGTGTGGGCGACCGGGCTGTCGCCGGAGAGCCACCCGGCCCGCTTCATCCGCCCGCAGCTCGACGCCCTCGGCGCGGTGCCGATCGCCCGGCTCGGCCGGGTGGAGCCGGGTCGGCGGATCCGGGTCGGCGGGATCGTCACCCACCGGCAGCGCCCCGCGACCGCCGGCGGGGTCACCTTCCTCAACCTGGAGGACGAGACGGGGATGCTCAACGTCACTTGCTCCCCGGGGCTCTGGCAGCGTTACCGTCGAGTCGCCCGCACCAGCGCGGCGCTGGTGGTGCGCGGCCGGTTGCAGCGGCACGAGGGAGTCACCAACCTCACCGCCGACCGGCTGGACGCCATCGAGCCGCCGGTCAGCCCGGCATCGCGCGATTTCCGTTGACGACAGTGATCCACATTACGGTTTTTCGCCGCCGATGGCGGGAGACTCCTGCTCGCGCGGGCAGAGCGGCCCGCGTGGCACGAGGGGGAATGAACCGATGACGGGGAATCACGGATACAGCGGCGGAGTGGCCAACTCCCGGCGGACCCGGCTCAACGCCGGCTGGACCCCGGCGCACCACACCGAACCGCGCGAGTACGAGATCACCGAGGGCCCGGTGGCCAACGCCCTGCGGTCGCGGGCCGAGGAGGACGGCGCCACCAGCGAGTCCTGACCGCCTCCCCGGGCGGTCCCCGTCGGGGCTGGACCGGGTGACTAGGCTCGACCGGGTGGAGCAGACCCCAGGCCGGCTCGCCGGGCCGCCGCTGACCCCCCGTACCGCCGTGATCTGGTCGGTGCTGCGCGCCGAGCTGGAGCGCCGTGGCGACGCCGCGCTGACCGTGCTCGACGTCGGCGGCGGCACCGGCGGCTTCGCCGTCCCGCTCGCCCAGGCCGGGCACCGGGTGACCGTGGTCGACGCCAGTCCCGACGCGCTCGCCGCGCTGACCCGCCGGGCCGCCGAGGCCGGCGTCGCCGAGCGGGTCCGCGCTGTGCAGGGCGACGGCGACGCGCTCGCCGGGCTGGTCGAGCCGGGCAGCGCCGACCTGGTGCTCTGCCACGCCGTGCTGGAGGTGGTCGACGACCCGGCGCCGGTGGTGGCCGCGCTGGCCGCCGCGCTGCGCCCGGGCGGCGCCGCGAGTGTGCTGGTCGCCGGCCGGGCCGCCGCGGTGCTCGGCCGGGCGATGAACGGGCACCTGGACGTCGCCGCCGCGCTGGCCGCCGACCCGGCCGGCACCGCGGGCGCCCGGGACACGCTGCGCCGGCGCTACGACGCCGAGACCGCCGCCGCGCTGCTCGGCGCCGCCGGGCTCGTGGTCGAGGAGATCCACGGCGTACGCGTGCTCGCCGACCTCCTCCCGGCCGCCGTCGCGGACGGTCAGCCGGCCGCCCTGGTGGAGCTGGAGCGGGCGCTCGCCGCGCGGGCCCCCTGGCGGGACCTCGCCGCACAGTTGCACCTGTTCGCCCGGCGCCCGTGACCGACCCGCTGGAGATCGTCGGGCCGCGCTACGGCGGCGGCAGCCTCGCCGACGTGCTGCCCAGCGCGCTCGCCGTGCTCGGCGTACCCGGCGCCGCCGACCCGCTCGGGCTGGGCGCCGCGCTGGCCGGGGTGCGCCGGGTGGCGGTGCTGCTGGTGGACGGCCTCGGCTGGCACCAGATCCCGACCGCCGCGCCGTACGCGCCGGCCCTGGCCGGGCTCGCCGCGACCGTGGGCCGGCCGCTGACCTCCGGCTTCCCGTCCACCACGCCGACCAGCCTGGTGACGCTGGGCACCGGTGCCGCGCCCGGGGCGCACGGCGTGCTCGGCTTCACCCTGCGGGTGCCGGGCACCGACCGGGTGCTCAACCACATCGAGTGGGCGGCCGACCCGGAGCCGCGGCGCTGGCAGCCCGTCCGCACCCAGCTCGAACGGGCCCGGGCGGCCGGCGTCGCGGTGACGGTGGTGAGCCGGCCGGAGTTCGGCGGCAGCGGGCTGACGGTGGCCGCCAACCGGGGCGGCGACTACCGCGGCGCGGCCGGCGTCGACGCGCTCGCCGCGCGGATGCTCACCGCCCTGGCCGCCGGGCCGGGGCCCACCCTGGTCTCCGGCTACCACCCGGACCTGGACCGGCACGGCCACCTCAGCGGCGTCGACTCGGCGCCCTGGCGGATCGCCGCGGCGGAGGTGGACCGGCTGCTCACCCGGCTCGTCGACGGGTTGCCGCCCGACGCCGCGCTGCTGGTCACCGCCGACCACGGCCAGCTCGACGTGCCGGCCGGGCACCGCGTCGACCTGGACACCGATCCCCGGCTGCGCGCCGGGGTGGCGGTGGTCGCCGGCGAGCCCCGGGTCCGCTACCTGCACGTCACGCCCGGGGCCCGGGACGACGTCGTGGCCGCCTGGACGGCGCTGCTCGGCCCCGCGGCCCGGGTCCGCACCCGCGAGGAGGTGGTGGCCTCCGGCTGGTTCGGCCCGGTGCCGGAGGAGCACCTGCTCCGCATCGGCGACGTGGTGGTCGTCTGCAACGCCACGTACGCGGTGACGGCCTCCCGGTCCGAGCCGCCGATGGTGTCGCGGCTGGTCGCGTACCACGGGGCGGACACCGCGGCCGAGATGACCATCCCGCTGCTGGTCGTACGCGGCTGACGGCCGGGCGGCCGGCCGTCCCGCAGGTGGGCGGCGTCTCGCGGAGCGGAACGCCCGCCGGGACGGCGCGGTCAGGCGCGGGCGGGGCCTGCCGCCGTCACCGCCCGCGCCCGGTGAGCCCCTCGATCGCCCGCACGAGGTCGTCGGCGGTGGGCGCCGACGCGGGATCGAGCAGCCACTGGAGCATGGCGCCGTTGATGAGCGCCAGGGCGAGCGAACCGTAGCGGCGCGCCTGCTCCGGCGAGATCTCCGCCGGCGCCACGTCGAGCGTCAGCGCGGCGAGCTCCCGCCGGCTGGCGGCGTAGCCGGCCGCGAGCTGGTCACGCACCTCGGGTGCGAACTCCGCCTGGGCGTACGCCTGCACGCTCGCCACCAGGACCTCCCGCTGCTCGCGCGCCATCTCGAACACCCCGTGGAGGAACCGGCGGAGGCGCTCCAGCGGTGCGCCGCCGGGTTCGGCCACGACGGCCGCGGCGATGGCGTCCCCCCAGGCGTCGAACGTCTCCAGGATGGCGGCGTTCAGCAGGGCGTCCTTGCTGCCGAAGTGGTAGCCGATGGAGCCGAGGTGGGCACCGGTCACCGCCACGATGTCGCGGGCCGTGGTGTGGGCGTAGCCCTTCTCCACCAGGCACCGCTTCGCCCCCGCCAGCAGTTCCTCTCGCTGTCCCATGCCGGCAGTGTAGTGGCCTCTTGAACGTCCGTCTTGTACAAGCGTCTTGTACAAATGTCTTGTACGCCTGTACGGTTCGCTGCGTGACCACCCCTGTTCCTTCCCGTGCCCGTGGTCGCGAGTGGCTCGGCCTCGTCGCCCTCGTGATCCCCGCCCTCCTCGCCTCCATGGACCTCTCCGTCCTGTTCATGGCCGCACCCTGGATCAGCGCCGAACTCGAACCGAGCACCGGCCAGTACCTGTGGATCATGGACATCTACGGCTTCGTGATGGCCGGTCTGCTGGTGACCATGGGCAGCCTCGGCGACCGCGTCGGGCGCCGCCGGCTCCTGCTCGTCGGCGCCGCCGCGTTCGGCGCGGCGTCCCTCCTGGCCGCGTTCGCCACCACCCCGGAGCTGCTCATCGTCGCCCGGGCCCTGCTCGGCCTGGGCGGGGCCACCCTCGCGCCGTCGACGCTCTCCCTCATCCGCGGCATGTTCGCCGACGAGGACCAGCGGCGTACCGCGGTCGGGGTCTGGACGGCCGGCTTCACCGGCGGCATCGCGATCGGCCCGATCGTCGGCGGCTTCCTGCTGGAGCGGTTCTGGTGGGGCTCCGTGTTCGTCATCAACGTCCCCGTCATGCTCCTGCTGCTCGCCGTCGGGCCGTTCCTGCTGCGCGAGTCGAAGGACCCGCACCCGGGCCGGTTCGACCCGCTCAGCTCCCTGCTCTCCCTGGGGGCGGTGCTGCCGGTCATCTACGCCGTCAAGCACTTCGCCGAGGAGGGCCCCAACCCGTCGTCGCTGGTGACCCTCCTCGTCGGCCTCGCCGTGGGCGCCCTCTTCGTCCGCCGGCAGCGCCGCAGCGAGCACCCGATGATCGACGTACGGCTCTTCGCCGCCAGCTCCTTCTCCGCCGCCATCGGCGCGAACACGGCGATCGCCTTCGCGAGCGCGGGCATGGGCCTGCTCGCGGTCACGTTCCTCCAGGCGGTGCTCGGCCTCAGCCCGTTCGACGCCGCGCTCTGGATGCTCCCGACCATCGTGGGCAGCGTCGTCGGCGTCGCCCTCGCGTCCGCGCTCGCCCCGAGGACCCGGCCCGCGATCCTCGTCGCCGCGGGGCTCGTCGTCGCCGCCGGCGGCTTCCTGCTCGTCAGCACCATGCGGGTCGACACGCCGGTCTGGTGGCTGATCGCGAGCTACGGGCTGCTCACCCTCGGCGTCGGGATGACCAGCACCCTGGCGACCTCGCTCGTCCTCACCACGGCGCCGCCCGAGCGGGCGGGGGCCGCCTCGGCGATCTCCGAGACGAGCACGGAGTTCGGTGGCGCGCTCGGCATCGCCGTGCTGGGCAGCATCTCCGCCGGCATCTACCGGGCCCGGATGGACACCGAGGTGCCGGCCGGGCTCGGCGACGACCTGGTCCACACCGCGACCGACACGGTCGGCGGCGCCCTCGCCGTGGCCGGCCAGGTCCCGGCCGAGGTGGCCGGGGTGCTGCGCGACCGGGCCTTCGCCGCCTTCACCGACGGGTTCACGGCCACCGCGGTCGTCGGCGCGGCGATCCTGCTCGTCGGGGCACTCGTCAGCGCCGTCGCCCTGCGGCGCGTACCCCCGGGAACCCCGTCCGCCGACCGGGGCTGACGGCACGGGCCGCCCGGCCGGCTGGGCGGGGCACCGCGCCGACGGCCGTCCGGACGGCATGTCGGAGGTGCCCGCTAACCTGCGGGGATGGGTCGCAGCCAGTCGTTGCCCCGGGGCGGCGATCCCCGGTTCGGGCCGGACGCCGACGACTCCGGCTGCCCGATCCTGCACGTCGACATGGACGCGTTCTTCGCCTCGGTCGAGGTCCGCCGCCGGCCGGAACTGCGCGGCCGGGCCGTCGTGGTCGGCGGGGTCGGCCCACGCGGGGTGGTCAGCTCCGCCAGCTACGAGGCCCGGCGCTACGGCGTCCGCAGCGCCATGCCCACCGCGCGGGCCCGCGCGCTCTGCCCGCACGCGGTCTACCTCCCGCCGGACTTCGCGCAGTACTCGGCGGCCTCCCGGGCGGTCATGCAGATCTTCCGGGACGTCACCCCGCTGGTGGAGCCGCTCTCGCTCGACGAGGCGTTCCTCGACGTGGCCGGGGCCCGGCGGCTCTTCGGCTCCCCGGCCGCCATCGCCCGGCGGATCCGCGAGCGCGTCGCCGGGGAGCAGGGGCTGACCTGTTCGGTCGGGGTCGCGCCGAGCAAGTTCGTGGCCAAGCTCGGCTCGACCCGCGCCAAGCCCGACGGGCTGCTCGTCGTCCCGGCCGCCCGGGTGCTCGACTTCCTGCACCCGCTGCCGGTGTCGGCGCTGTGGGGGGTGGGGGAACGGTCCGCCGAGACGCTGCGTCGGCTCGGCCTGGCCACCATCGGCGACCTCGCCGAGGCGCCGGTCGGCATGCTGCGCAAGGCGCTCGGCGAGGCGTCCGCGACGCACCTGCACGAGCTGGCCCAGGGGCGGGACCCGCGCCGGGTCAGCCCCGAGCAGGTCGAGAAGTCGATCGGCGCGGAGGTGACCTTCGACGCCGACGTGGCCGATCCCCTGGAGATCCGCCGGGCGCTGCTCGCCCTCGCCGAGAAGGTGGGCGCCCGGCTGCGCCGGGCCGGGCAGGTCGGGCGGACGGTCTCGCTGAAGGTGCGGCTGGCCGACTTCCGCACCGTCAACCGGTCGCGCACGTCGGGTGTGCCGACCGACGTCGCCCGGGAGATCTTCGACACGGTCTGGGCGCTCTACGCCGCCCTCGACCCGGGCGAGCGCATCCGCCTGGTCGGCGTCCGGGTCGAGGGCCTCGCCCCGGCGCAGGAGACCCCGCGGCAGCTTGCCCTCGGCGCGCCCGAACGGGGCTGGCGGGAGGCGGAAGCTGCCGCCGACGCCGCGGCTGCCCGTTTCGGGCGGTCCGTCATAGGTCCGGCCAGTCTGCTCGGGGTCCGGGACGGGCGACGAAATGAAAATCCACCCCGGCCGTAGGTCGTCCCGCTTTCCGACGCGCGAGGGCCCTCGTAGACTTGCGGGTAAGCAGCCGGTTGGCTGCCACGGTCTGTCGGCCCGACCGGGCCGACCCACGTGACCGGGGAGGAGTGCCGTGCCGCTCTCGGAGCACGAGCAGCGGCTGTTCGAGCAGATCGAGCGGTCGCTTGCCGAGGACCCCAAATTCGCCTCGGCCGTGCGCGCCAGCGATCCGCGTTTCCACGCGCGGCGTCGCCTGCTCGTCGCTGCCGGCGTGATCATCGCTGGGCTGGCCCTGTTGGTCTATGGCGCGGTGATCAAGACTCCGCCGCTGGCAGTGGCGGGTTTTGTCGTCATGCTGGCCTCGGCCGCGTTCGCGGTGCAGTCGCATCGTCGGGCGCAGTCACCCGACCTGCACGTCGTGGGAGGCACGACGAGTCGTCGCCGCCCCCGCGGTCGTACGGGTCGGCGGCCCTCGATCCTCGACCGGATGGAGGACCGGTGGCGGCAGCGCCCGGAGGGGCACCGCTGAGCCCGGCCCGCCGCTGAGGCGGGCCACACCACCGCGACGACGAACCGCGTCGCCGCACGCCCGGCGACCTGAGGCGTTTCCGCGCGCCCCTGGGCACGCCCGGGCACCCTCCGACGTTCGGGAACGGGCCGGGAGCGGCGAGGTCGCCGCTCCCGGCCCGTCCGAGTGGGGCCGTGCGGGTCAGCGGGCCATGCGGTCGGCCAGCAGGCGGCGCGGGCTCCAGCGCAGCAGTCGGGAGCGGACGCGCGCGCCCGCCGCCAGCAGCCGGGACGACGCGTCGGCCGTGGCCAGCCGCCAGCGCAGCAGCACCGAGGGCGGCAGCACCGCCGCCACCAGGCGGGTACGCCGGTCGGCCCGCTCCGCGAGCGCGCCGCGGATGGTGCGCAGGGCCGGCGGGAGGTGCTCGCCGGTGAGCGGGTCGCGCGCGTAACGGGCGCGCTCCTCGGCGCGGCCGAGCAGCCGTACCGCCGTGGTGGCCTCGGCGTCGGCGGCCAACGCATCCCGGGACAGCCGGTCGGCCGTGGCCCGCGGCGTCTCCGTCCGGTCCACCCGCACCCGGTAGTCCACCAACGTGTCGAGCAGCTCGTCCCAGGCGGCGTGCGCGTCCGCCCGGGCCCGCTCGGCGTCCACCAGGACCACCATGCGCTGCCCGTCGGTGGGCGCGTCGCCGGCCTCCCTCGCCCGTACGGCGGTCGGGGCCGGCGTCGCCGAGCCGCTGCGCCGCCTCCGCAGGGCCAGCCGGCGCAGCGCCGGCAGGGCGAGCAGGGCCAGCAGGAGGAGCACCGCGCCGGCCGCGTACCAGGGCCAGACGGGGGCCTGCTCGGCCGGGGCCGCCGCGCCGATGGCCAGGCCGGAGTCGGGGTCCTCCTCGGGGCCCTCGGGGCCCCTCGGGCCCGCCGACGGGTCGGTCTCGCCGACCGGGGTCGACGGGCCGGGGGCCGGCGCGTCGTCCTCGGGGGCGTCGATGTCGGGGGCCCAGGACGACCGGGTCGAGCCCTGTACGCCGTACGCGGGGGTCGCGTCGAACGGCACCCAGCCGACGCCGTTGAAGTAGACCTCCGTCCAGGCGTGCAGGTTCCGGTTGGTCAGCGTGTAGGTGCCGCCGCTGGAGTTGCTGCCGTTGGTGAATCCGAACGCCACCCGGGCCGGGATCCCGGCGGCCCGGACCAGCCACGCCATCGAGGCGGCGTACTGCTGGCAGAAGCCGACCTTGTTGTTGAGGAAGTCGACGATCTCCTGGCCGCTGATGCCGCCCTTGGTGCTCAGCGAGTACGTGAAGCCGTTGTCGGCGGAGAAGTAGTCGTAGATCCCGCGGACCTTGTCGTACTCGGTGTTCTTGCCCGCCACCAGGGTGCGGACCAGCTCCTCCACCTCGGGAATCGGCGGTGGCGCCGGGTGCGCACGCCGTACCGGGTGGTCCGACGGCAGCGGTCGCGCCCGCTGGAGCGCCTCGGGGGTGTACGTCGAGCGCACGTAGTCGAACGCGTAGCGCTTGCCGCGGGAGTTGTCGCGGTTGGAGAAGATCACCTGCAGGTTCGGGTCGTACAACCAGTTGCCGTTCAGGTCCTCGGTGCGCACCGGCTCGGTGTAGACCGGCAGCAGCGGCATGGTGAGGTTCTTCGTGACCTCGACCGTGGCCCGGTACGTCCGCTGCTCGACGCCCTCGCCGGACGGCGTGGGCAGGTTCTCGACGGAGCGGCCCCGGGGGTTGCCCACGTCGAAGCCGCTCGACTTGAGCTCGTCGGCGACGCCGAAGCGCAGGTAGAACGGGCTGGGCTCGTTGGTGGTGACCTTGACCAGGTCGGCCACCTCGGACTGGTTGAGCTGCCCGCTCAGCGCCGCGAACAGGTCGATCCGGCCCGGGGCCCCGCCCTGCCCGGGGCGCCCGCTGCCGTTGCCGGCGCCGGAGCCGGAGGTCAGGGTGTCGAGCAGCCCGCCGGTCATCCCCGGCACGGCCAGCGGCAGCGCCACGGCCAGCGCCACGCCGACCACCGCGAGCCGCCGGCCGGCGGCGGCCAGCGGCGAGGACTCCCAGACGTCGACGTCGCGGCCGTCGCCGGTGAACCGCCGGCCGAACCGGCGGACCCGGTCGACGTTGTCGGTCACCAGCAGCCAGAGGTAGCCGGCGGCGCCGACGACGAACGGCGCCGGCGGGATGCTGTCGACGTAGACCGCGACGGGCACGGAGTAGATGGCCAGCATGGGCAGGCCGGCCAGCGCCGGCCGGCGCAGCCCGACGGCGAGCACGTCGACCACCACCGCCACGCCGCCGATCCCCAGCACGGTGATGAACAGCAGCGGATCGGTGTCGGGCACCTCGACGCCGTAGGAGCGCATGTCCTCCAGCGACCCGCTGAACAGGTCGCCGAAGTGCGCGAAGGTCGCCGGCGTGGGCAGGAAGGCGAGCAACTCGGTGCCGCCGGGGAAGAGCCAGGTCAGGGCCAGCGTCAGGCCGGCCAGCATGCCGAGGACCTGCCCCCAGAGCGGCACCCGTGCCAGCCGGGCGAGCGCGGCCGCGGCCGCGACCACGGCCACGGCGATGGTGGCCTGGATCAGCCACGTCCAGCGTTCGAAGATGGCCGACAGCGGCGCCGCGGCGAGCAGCGTCGCCGCGGCGGCCACGAAGCCGAGGTTCCGGTGGGCGATCATGAGGAGCCCCTTCCGTTCATCGCACGCCGCCGGCCACCGTCTCGGCCATCGCCGCCCGCAGGGCGAAGCCCTGCGAACCGCGGGCCGCCTGCGGCCACAACGCCGGCAACCGGGCGCCGTGGTCGACCCCGATCACCCGCCAGCCGCTCTGCAGCAGGGCGAGCGCGGCGGCGCTGTGCGCGTGGTCGGCCTCGGCCCGCGCCTTGGCGGGCAGGTTGAGCCAGGTGGAGCTGTCGAGCAGGAAACCGACGCAGGTCGCGCCGTTTCCCCGCAGCCCGGCCAGCAGCTCGGCCTCGGCCGTGCCCAGCGAGCCGAACAGGCCGATGATCAGGCCGCCGTCCGCCCGCTGCCGGACCCGCTGCACCAGCGTGGTGAGCTCGACGTTCTTGTCGAGCCCGACCTCGGCGAGCTGGTCGAGGAGCAGCCCGTCGCCGGCGGCCTCGGAGGCGTCGACGTCGGCTCCCGAGCCGGTGACCAGGCGCAGCTTGTAGCCGGCCTGCCGCAGGTGCAGCGCGATGCTCGCGGCGGCGGAGACCGCCCACTCGAAGGAGGCCGTCGGTCCGTCGCCCCGGTGGCCGTACGCGCGGGTGTCCAGCACGACGGTCGCCCGGCTCTCCCACGGCTGCTCCTCCCGGCGCACCATCAGCTCGCCGGTGCGCGCGGTCGACTTCCAGTGCACCCGACGCAGGTCGTCGCCCACCCGGTACTCCCGGGTGGCGGCGTCGTCCTCGCCGTGCACGGCGACCGAGCGGGCCCGGCTGTCGCCGCTGCCGGCGTACTCGCCGGGCAGGCGTACCGAGGGCAGCGGGGTGACCTGCGGGATGACGGTCAGGTGGTCCGTGCTCGGGAAGGCGCGGCTGAGCTCGCACAGCCCGAACGGGTCGGTCATCCGGACCACCAGCGGGCCCACCTCGTAGCGACCCCGCACGTCGGCCCGCACCGTGTACGCCACCGAGCTGGCCTGGTGGGCGCCGAGCCGCTCCAGCACCACCCGCGGCCGGCTGCCCAGCGCGTACGGCAGCCGGTCCTCCAGCAGCAGGGTGCCGGTGGGCAGCCGGGACAGGTTCTGCAACCGCAGCACCACCCGGGAACTCGCCCCGACGGGCGCGCGGTGCGGGTCCAGCGACCGGTTGCAGGCCAGCTTGTAGCGGCTGCGCCCCACGTAGGCGGCGGCGAGTAGCGGCAGGACGGCCAGCAGCACGGCCACCCGGAGCAGGTCCTTCTCGCCGAGGATGCCGGCCGAGATCGCGGCCGCGACCGCGGCCGCCAGGAACGATCGGCCGCGGGTCGTCAGCCCTCGCAGCCCGTCTCGCACGTCACCGCCTCCGCGGCTCGTAGGGGGCTCGGCCGTTGCCCTCGCCCGTGGGTCGGGTGTCGTACGGGGAGCGCTTGCGGTCGTGCGGCAGCGGCAGCCGGTGCACCAGCTCGGAGACGATCGCGTCGGTGGTGCGCCGGGCCAGCTGGGCGTCGGCGGTCGGGATGATCCGGTGCGCGAGCACCGGCACGGCCAGCGCCTGCAGGTCGTCGGGGAGGACGTAGTCCCGCCCCTCCAGGGCGGCGACCGCGCGGGCGGTGCGCAGCAGCTGGAGGGTGGCCCGCGGGGAGGCGCCGAGGCGCAGGTCGGGGGCCTCCCGGGTCGCGGTGACCAGGTCGATCGCGTACTGCTTGACGGCGTCGGCGACGTGCACCTGCCGGACGTGCGCGATGAGCTGCCGCACCGTGTTGGCGTCGGAGACCGGTCGCAGCTCGTCCAGCGGGTCGGTGGCGCCGTGACCGTCGAGCATGGCCAACTCGGCGTTGGGGTCGGGGTAGCCCATGGCGATGCGGGCGGTGAACCGGTCGCGCTGCGCCTCGGGGAGGGGGTAGGTGCCCTCCATCTCGATCGGGTTCTGGGTGGCGACGACCATGAACGGCGTCTGGAGCTGGTAGGTGACGCCGTCGACCGTGACCTGCCGCTCCTCCATGCACTCCAGCAGCGCGGACTGGGTCTTCGGCGAGGCGCGGTTGATCTCGTCGCCGACGACCAGGTTCGCGAAGACCGCGCCAGGACGGAACTCGAAGTCGTGCGTCTCCTGGTTGTAGACGCTGACGCCGGTGACGTCGCTGGGCAGCAGGTCCGGGGTGAACTGGATGCGGCGCACCGAGCAGTCGATCGAGCGGGCCATGGCCTTGGCGAGCTTCGTCTTGCCGACACCCGGCACGTCCTCGATGAGCAGGTGCCCCTCGGCGAGCAGCACCGCCAGGGCGAGCCGCACGGTGGCGGTCTTGCCCTCGATGACCTGCTCGATGTTCGAGACGATGGCTTCGCTGGCGGCGCGGAACTCGTCGTGCGGCAACAGGCCGCCCACCTCGTCCCAGGTCTGTTGTGTCACGGGCCTCCTCCTCGTCGCCGGACGGCAGCTCTGTATAGAGCAGCTGGACCCGCCGTTGGGTTCGCGGCGCCGAGCCTCGTCTGCCGCAGGAATCTCACTGGTCTCTCAGGCTAACCATGTTTGTCGCTGTCGCCGACCCCCGCAGGTGGACCGTCGGTTACGCCCTGAATATTCGCCGGGTCGGGGGATCCGCCCGTGGCTCTGGGTGCCGTGCATGATCACGAAGGGCGGGCCCGGGGGCGTCCCGGACGGGGCCCGCGTCCCGACCGGTGGTAGCGGGCGGCGTGCGGGACCGGACGGCGGGTACACTCCCGGTCATGGCCGGATTCTTCCTGCTCCTTACCGGGCCGTGCTGATGCGCTGACGCGCGACAGCACGGCGGCCCCTCCTGCGCGAGGGGCTTTTTTGTGCCCTCCGCCGGGCGCCCCGGCGCTCGGCCCCGGCGCCGGCCCCGACGGCACGGCGCGCCGGGGGAGCAGACCCGATCCATACCGACATGACCACGCCGAGCGAGGTCAGCATCCAGCCCGGCCGTGGCGTGGCCGGCGGCGACGAGCGAAGCGAGGAGACGCCATGAGTGAGGCAGCAGCGGCGGGCGACATTCCCCCGTTCCGGTACACCGCGGCCCTGGCCGAGGAGATCGAGCACCGCTGGCAGGACGTCTGGGCGCGGGAGGGCACCTTCCACGCCCCGAACCCGACCGGTCCGCTGGCCGACCCCGGCCACCCCCGGTCCGGGGCGGAGAAGCTGTACGTGCTGGACATGTTCCCGTACCCGTCGGGCGCCGGCCTGCACGTCGGGCACCCGCTGGGCTACATCGGCACCGACTGCTTCGCCCGCTACCAGCGGATGGCGGGGCGCAACGTGCTGCACGCGATGGGCTTCGACGCGTTCGGCCTGCCCGCCGAGCAGTACGCGGTGCAGACCGGCACCCACCCCCGGACCACCACCGTGGCCAACATCGAGCGCTACAAGGCGCAGCTGCGCCGGCTGGGCCTGGCCCACGACGAGCGCCGCTCGGTGGCCACCATCGACGTGGACTTCTACCGCTGGACCCAGTGGATCTTCCTGCAGGTCTTCAACTCCTGGTACGACACGGAGGCGAAGCGGGCGCGCCCGATCGCCGAGCTGATCGCCGAGTTCGAGGGCGGCAACCGGCCCACGCCCGACGGCCGGGCGTGGGCGGAGCTGTCCGTCGCCGAGCGGCGCGCCGTCGTCGACGACCACCGGCTGGCGTACGTGTCGCAGGCGCCGGTCAACTGGTGCCCCGGGCTGGGCACCGTGCTGGCCAACGAGGAGGTCACCGCCGACGGCCGCTCCGAGCGGGGCAACTTCCCGGTCTTCAAGCGCAACCTGAAGCAGTGGATGATGCGGATCACCGCGTACGCCGACCGGCTGCTGGACGACCTGGACACGCTGGACTGGCCCGAGCCGATCAAGCTGATGCAGCGCAACTGGATCGGCCGCTCCACCGGCGCGCACATCGACTTCCCCACCACGCTGGAGCCGATCCGGGTGTTCACCACCCGGCCGGACACGATCTTCGGCGCGACCTACATGGTGCTGGCGCCCGAGCACGGGCTGGTCGACGCGCTGGTGCCGGCCGCCTGGCCGGAGGGGACGAAGGACGCCTGGACCGGCGGGCACGCCAACCCGCGGGCGGCCGTGGAGGCGTACCGGAAGGCGGCGGCGGCCAAGACCGACGTCGAGCGGCAGGCCGACACGAAGGAGAAGACCGGCGTCTTCGTCGGGGCGTACGCCACCAACCCGGCGAACGGCGCGCAGATCCCGATCTTCATCGCGGACTACGTGCTGGCCGGCTACGGCACCGGCGCGATCATGGCGGTGCCCGCCCAGGACGAGCGGGACTGGGCGTTCGCCGAGGTCTTCGAGCTGCCGATCGTGCGCACCGTGCAGCCGGCGGAGGGCTTCGACGGCAAGGCGTACACCGGGGACGGCCCGGCGGTCAACAGCGCCGCGCCCGACCGCGGCCTGGACCTGGACGGCCTGGGGGTCGCCGACGCCAAGGCCCGGATCATCGAGTGGCTGGAGGCCAACGGGCACGGCGCCGGCGCGGTGACCTACCGGCTGCGCGACTGGCTGTTCTCCCGGCAGCGCTACTGGGGCGAGCCGTTCCCGATCGTGTACGACGAGACCGGTGCCGCCATCGCGCTGCCGGAGGAGATGCTGCCGGTCGAGCTGCCCGAGGTGGACGACTTCTCGCCGCGCACGTTCGACCCGGAGGACGCCGACAGCAACCCGGAGACCCCGCTGTCGCGCCGGCGCGACTGGGTCGAGGTGGAGCTGGACCTGGGCGACGGTCCGAAGCGCTACACCCGCGAGACCAACGTGATGCCGCAGTGGGCCGGCTCCTGCTGGTACGAGCTGCGCTACCTGGACCCGACCAACTCGGAGCGGTTCGTCGACGCGGAGAACGAGCGGTACTGGATGGGGCCGCGCGGCGAGGGCGACTGCGGGGGCACCGACCTGTACGTCGGCGGCGCCGAGCACGCCGTGCTGCACCTGCTGTACGCCCGGTTCTGGCACAAGGTGCTGTACGACCTGGGCCACGTCTCGTCGTTCGAGCCGTTCCGCAAGCTGTTCAACCAGGGCTACATCCAGGCGTACGCGTACACCGACGCCCGGGGCGCCTACGTGCCGGCCGAGGACGTGACCGAGCGCGACGGCGGCTTCTACCTGGGCGACACGGCCGTCAAGCGCGAGTACGGCAAGATGGGCAAGTCCCTGAAGAACGTGGTCACCCCGGACGAGATGTGTGCCGCGTACGGCGCGGACACCTTCCGGGTCTACGAGATGTCGATGGGCCCGCTGGAGGTGTCCCGCCCGTGGGAGACCCGGGCGGTGGTCGGCTCGTACCGCTTCCTGCAGCGGGTCTGGCGGGCGGTCGTCGACGAGCAGACCGGTGCGCTGCGGGTCACCGACGCGCCCGCCGACTCCGCGACCCGGCGGCTGCTGCACAAGGTGATCGACGGGGTCCGCGGCGACATGGAGGCGATCCGGTTCAACACCGCCATCGCCAAGCTGATCGAGCTGACCAACGGGCTGACCCGACTGGCGGAGACCCCGCGCGAGGTGGCCGAACCGCTGGTGCTGATGGTGGCGCCGTTCGCCCCGCACATCGCCGAGGAGCTGTGGCGCCGGCTGGGGCACGACACCTCCCTGACGTACGCGGACTTCCCGACCGCCGACCCGGCGCTGCTGGTGGCCGAGACGGTGACCTACCCGGTGCAGATCAACGGCAAGGTGCGGGGCCGGGTCGAGGTCCCGGCCGACGCGTCCGAGGAGACCGTCCGCGCGGCGGCCCTGGAGGCGGTCGCGTCGTCCCTGGCCGGCAGGGAGCCCCGCAAGGTCATCGTGGTCAAGGGCCGCACGGTCTCCGTCGTCGTCTGACCGGCGCCCGGCTCCCGGGTCCGCCCGGGTCGGGGCGCGTCGATCATGGAGTTGTGGTGGGGGACGGAGTCCCGGGGCCGGGACGAACCGGTCACCACAACTCCATGATCGTCCGGGCCGGACCGTGCGGCGGTCAGCGCAGTGCGGCCGTCACCGTTTCGCGGTGGTCGGCCAGCCAGTCGTGCCAGCCGCGTACCGCGTCGGCGGCGCCCGCCGCACGGAGCCGCCGCATGGCCTCCTCGCCCCGGTCCGCGCCGGCCGCGATGCCGCGCCAGGTCCCGTCGAGCTGGTCGAGCATCACGTCCACGAGGTCGGCGCGGGGCAGCGCGAGCGGCCGCGGGCCGGCCGCCTCGTAGGCGTCGCAGAGCACCCGGGCCCGCCGGCCCAGCTCCGCCGGGTCGCCGCCCGGCCCCAGCTCCGCCCAGTGCCAGGCGGCGAAGGCCACGTCCTCGATCCGCCGGCCGGGACCGGCCAGGTCCCAGTCGAGCAGTATCACCGGCAGCGGGCCAACGGAGGAGTCGCGGTACACCGTGTTCTTCGGGGACAGGTCGCGGTGGCAGACCGTCTCGGCGTCCCCGGCGAGCGCGCTGCCGGCGCACGCGTCGTGCAGCCGCCGGACCAGCGCCGCCAGCCCGGTCAACGCCGGGTCGGCGAAGTACGCCGGGTCCTCCCGGTCCCGCCACGGCACCCGGCCGTCGACGTGGCTGAGCACCTGCCGGCCCCGCTCGTCCGTGCCGAGGTGGCGGGGCGCGACGTCCGCGCCCACCCGCTCCAGGTGCCGCAGCAGCGCGGCGACGAAGTCGGCGTTCTGCGGCGGCGTACGCCGGACGGTGTCGCCGACGCGGACGACCTCGGCGATGAAGCCCCCGGGCAGCCGCTCCTCGCCCTGGCCCCCGCGTCGGTCGGGGCGGCCCGGGTCGGGGGAGGGGGAGGGTCGGCTCGGCACGGCGGGCCTCAGCCCGGAGCGAGCCGGCGCTGCCGCTCGGCGCGCCACCAGCGGCGGATCAGCACCGCGCTGGCGACCAGGCCGAGCGCGGCGGGCGCGGCGGCGAACCAGTTGACGTCGCCCGGGGAGGCGGCCGCCGCGCCCACCGCCGCGTACCCGAAGGCGGTGGGGACGGAGGCGATCACGCTGCCCGCCAGGAACGGCAGCACCCGGGCGCCGGTGGTGCCGTAGCCGTAGCTGACCAGGCCGAAGCCCGCGATCGGCAGCAGCCGTACGGTGACCACGCCGAGGACGCTCTGCCGGGCGAACCAGCCGTCCAGCCGGGCCAGCCGGCCCCGCACCCGTTCGGCGACGAACTCCCGCCCGAGCAGGCGGCCGACCGCGAAGCCCAGCGCCGCCGCCAGCAGCGCCGCGCCCAGCGCGTACGCGGCGCCCTCCAGCGCGCCGAAGATCGCCCCCGAGGCGAGCGTGATGAAGGTCCGGGGGACGAGCGCCACCAGCAGCAGCGCCCCGCCGACGACCGCCGCCACGGGGGCGAGGTCGCCCAGCCGGTCGGCCAGCCGGGGCAGCTCCCCGACCTCCGGCAGGGGGACGACGAGCAGCGCCGCCCCGAACGTGGCGAGCAGGAGCAGCAGCAGCGCGAACCGGGCGGCCGACCGCTGCCGCAGCAGCCGCCGGACGGCCGGGTTCATGCCCGGGCGGCGGCGGCCACCGCGGCGCGGCGCTCGGCGCGGAGCCGGTCCGTCCAGGTGTCGTCGAGCGGCGGGAGCTGGTGCGCGCCGGTGGCCCAGCGCAGCAGCAGGTCCGCCAGGGCGGGGTTGCGGGCCAGGGCCGGGCCGTGCGAATACGTGCCGAGCAGCTTGCCCCGCCACGCCCCCTCGGTGGCGCCGTCGTTGCCGACCCCGGCGGTCACCCGGGCCAGCGGGGAGACCCCGGGGCCGAGGTGGGTGCGACCGCCGTGGTTCTCGAACCCGGTCAGCGCCGGCACGCCCAGCCGCGGGTCGACCTCGCCGGCCAGCTCCCCGACGGCCCGGGTCGGCCCGCGGTCGGAGGAGAGGTCGAGCAGCTCCAGCCCGGCGCATCGGGTGCCCTTGGCGAAGAAGGACGTGCCGAGAAGCTGGTAGCCGGCGCAGACCCCGAACACGACCGAGCCCTGGGCGACGGCCCGGTGCAGGCCGCCGTCGGCGAGCAGCCGTTGCGCGCCGAGCGCCTGCGGGCCGTCCTCACCGCCGCCGATGAGGTAGATGTCGGCGGTGGCGGGGAGGCGCTGGTCGGAGCGGACCTCCAGCACCTCGACCGGGAACCCGCGCTGCCGCGCCCGGCGGGCGAGGATCAGGGCGTTGCCCCGGTCGCCGTAGGTGGAGAGCAGGTCGGGGTAGATCCAGACGATGCGCAGGCTCTCAGTTGACACGGTCCAACTCCGCTCGGATGTCCTGGAACGCGGTGTAGTTCGCGATGACCTCCAGGCGGCCCGGAGGCACCGCCCGGACGGCGTCGTGGAACGTCCGCACGTGCTGGAACGGCACGTCGTTGACCTCCAGCCGGACCGCCAGGTCGTACGCGCGGTCGCCGGTGATCAGCACCTGCCGGCCGCGCAGCGGGGCGAAGTCGACGTCGAACAGCCAGGAGGTGTCGAGCCCGTCGGGGTCGCGGGCGTTGATGGAGAGCAGGGTCGGCGCCTCGTCGGCCATGTCGAAGGCCTCCAGCCAGCTGGCCGGGTTCTTCGCCAGCAGCAGCCGGATGTTGCGCCCGTCCCGGTCGACCTGGGCGTAGCGGCCGGCGACGGAGGTGACGGTGCCGAGCTGGAGCACCGCGTCCACCGGCCGGACGCCGAACTCGGCGGCGACGGCCAGCGCGGTGGCGGCGTTGCCGAGGTTGACCTTGCCGGGGAGCTGGAGCTTGACCTTGTGCCAGGCGCCGGTCGGGTCGAGCACGCCGTCGTCCTCCACCGTCCACTGCGGCTGGGGCCGGCGCAGCGGGCAGCCGCTGCACCACCACTGCTCGCCGGAGCGCTGGATGGTCGAGCCGCACTCGGGGCAGACCCACGAGTCGTCGTGCCAGCGCTGCCCGGCGCTGAACCAGGTGACCTGCGGCGGGGCGATGCGGTGGTCGTGGTTGGGCGGCGGCGTCGCGGCCCACACCACCATCGGGTCGTCGGCGTTGGCGACGATGCGGACGTCGGTGTGCCGGACCAGTGCGGCGCGCCAGAGCTGCGCCATCATGGCGACCTCCTTGGCCCGGTCGAGCTGGTCGCGGGAGAGGTTGAGCAGCGCCACCACGTGCGGCTCGGTGGCCTCCAGCACCTGGGCCAGGTAGTGCTCGTCGACCTCCAGCACCGCGTAGGGGGTGCTGCCGGCCTTGGCCAGCGCGGAGGTGTGCCCGGTCGGCATGTTGGCGCCGAAGGAGTTGGTGGCGACCCGGCCGAGCACCCCGACCGCCGCGGCGGTGAGCCGGGTGGTGGTGGTCTTGCCGTTGGTGCCGGAGACCAGGGCGATGGCGCGCCCGGCCGACAGGTGGGCCAGCAGGTCGGGATCGATCTTCAGGCCGATCCAGCCGCCGATCACCGAGCCGTCGCCGCGGCCCGCGGCCCGCGACAGCGCCGCGGCGGTCCGCGACACCGAGCTGGCCACCTTCGCCCGCAGGGGCATCTTCGCGTCCGTCACCCGAGCGAGGTTACCGGACCGGCGGGCCCACCAGATCGCCGCCGAGGGCGAACCGTTCGGCCGGGGCGGTCCGGCGGGGTGGCCGGACCACGCTCAGCCGGACGGAGTCGATCTATGTCGGAAAGCGGACCGGCTCCGGCGGGCCGTCCGGCCCCCCACTCCGCTCCACCCCCTCTGACGTGCGGTTTCGCGCGGCGGAAGGGCGCGCCACGCGGGCGTTTCTGGTTGCGGGTGGAGGGAAGTGGAGTAGAGTGGGGCGCGATGGTGAGGCCGGGAGGGCCCACCGGCCCGGGGGGTCAGCGGCGCCGCGAACGCCGCTCAAGGGCGAGGGGGTTGGGCCGATGTTTCTCGGCACCCACACCCCGCGCCTGGACGACAAAGGCCGGTTGATCCTTCCGGCGAAGTTCCGGGACGAGTTGGCGGGGGGTGTCGTGATCACCAAAGGGCAGGAGCGCTGCCTCTACGTCTTCCCGATGCCCGAGTTCCAGCGGATCGCGGAGCAGTTGCGCGTGCAGCCGATGACGCACAAGGCGGCCCGGGCCTACAGCCGGGTCTTCTTCGCCAGCGCGCACGACGAGGTGCCCGACAAGCAGGGCCGGGTGACGATCCCGGCCCACCTGAGGTCGTACGCCGCCCTCGACCGGGACCTGGTCGTGATCGGCGCGAGCACCCGGGTGGAGATCTGGGACAAGGCCGCCTGGGAGAACTACCTCGCGGAGAGCGAAGACGACTTCGCCGACATCGAGGAGGGGGTGCTGCCCGGCGGTCTGTAGGGCGTGACGACGCCCGACGTACTGCGAGATCTCCACCCGCTTTCGAGTTCCTGGCACCCCTTCCCCGGTGCCAGGCGCACGATCCGATGGGAGGGCCGCGGCCTCCGGCGGGCGGGAGCGGATGGGGATCTGGCGGTACGACGGCACAGCGTCGTCCGACGACAGGCACATGAAGGACGAGGTTCAACCAGTGGGGGTCGACATGGGGGAGCTACGCGGCACGCACGTGCCGGTGCTGCTCGAGCGGTGTCTCGAGTTGCTGGCCCCCGCGCTGGGCCGGGGCGGGCGGACGGTCCATGTCGACGCGACGCTGGGCCTGGCCGGGCACGCCGAGGCGGTGCTGGAGGCACATCCGGAGACCGTGCTCGTCGGGCTGGACCGGGACACGGAGGCGCTCGCCCACGCGCGCGTCCGGCTGGCCCGCTTCGCCGACCGCGTCCACCTGGAGCACGCCGTCTACGACGAGCTGCCCGAGGTGCTCGACCGGCTCGGCTACCCCGGGATCGACGGGATCCTGTTCGACCTGGGGGTCTCGTCGCTGCAACTCGACGCGCCCGACCGCGGGTTCGCGTACGCGCAGGACGCCCCGCTGGACATGCGGATGGACCAGACCCGGGGGGTGACCGCCGAGGAGGTGGTCAACACCTACTCCCACCCGGACCTGGCCCGCGTGCTGCGGGTCTACGGCGAGGAGAAGTTCGCCGGCCGGATCGCCTCGGCGATCATCCGGGAGCGCGAGCGGGCCCGGATCACCTCGTCGGCGCGGCTGGCGGAGCTGGTGCGGGAGTCCATTCCGGCACCAGCCAGACGAACCGGGGGACACCCGGCAAAGAGAACGTTTCAGGCTTTACGGATCGAGGTAAACAAGGAGCTGGCAGCGCTGGAGACGGCGCTGCCGGCCGCGCTCGACAAGCTCAACGTGGGCGGCCGCATGGTGGTCCTGTCCTACCACTCGCTGGAGGACCGGCTGACCAAGGCGGCGCTCGCTGAGCGGGTCCGCAGCAAGGGCCCGGTCGACCTCCCGGTCGAACTGCCCGGGTCGGGTCCGACGTTCCGGCTGCTGAGCCGGGGCGCCGAACTGCCCGGGGAGCGGGAGGTCGCCGCGAACCCGCGGGCCGCCTCGGTGCGCCTGCGGGCCGCGGAGCGGCTCGACCCGGACGCGGCGCAGCAGGGGCGTACCGACCGCGAACGGTACCGCCGGCGGGTCAAGGCGATGCACCAACCGGGGGCGGGGTCCACCGGGTCCGAGACGGATCCGGGGGATCCCGGGGGACGGGACAGGGACGGACGAAGAGGGGGAGGGACATGACGAATGACAAGCGCGACCGCCGGGACGTGACCGGCGGCGGGCAGCGCGCACCGCGGTCGGGGGGCCGGATCGCGGCGGAGCGGGCCACGCGCACCGGGACCGGCACGCCGAAGGCGGACCGGACGAGCCGGCTGGGGGAGACTCGCGCCCGGGGGGCGCGCGAGTTCCCGACGCAGGGCAGTGCCGCGCTGCGGCCGGCCGAGCGGGGCGGCGCCACCGCGGCGCGCCCGCCCCGGCTGCGGGTGGCGCCGCCGCCGCCGGTGAGGGTGCCGCGGGCGCCGTTCGCGGCGCTGGTGCTGGTGCTGGTGGTCGGCGGGGTGCTCGGCATCCTGCTGGTCAACACGAAGATCAACGAGAACGCCTTCCGGCTGGAGAAGCTCCAGGAGCAGCAGGCCAAGCTCGACCTGGAGCAGCAGCAGCTCAACAAGCAGATCGCCGACGCGGAGGCGCCGGGCAACCTGGAGGCCCAGGCCCGCCGGCTCGGCCTGGTGGAGGCGGGTGAGCCGGCCTACATCCGGCTGCCCGACGGCAAGGTGATCGGTGTGCCGCAGCCGGCCGACGGCCAGCCGTCGATCACCAGCCAGCAGGGCGCGGGAGGCTGACGACCGTGCCACCGAGATCGGAGGAACCGCGCCGGGACGCCACGGGCTCCCGGCGCGGTTCGTCCCGCGACGTCGGTGGCCGGGGCGCCGAGCGGCGTTCCGGCGAGCCGGGGGCCGGTGGCATCTCCGACGCGCGGGCGTACACCCCGCGGGGCCGCACCGTCCGGGAGCAGCGCGCCGGCGCCCGGGGCGAGCGCGACGACGCCGCCGGCCG
>NZ_JBFAVI010000080.1:13391-28301 GCF_040679695.1 Micromonospora sp. NPDC052213 | reverse complement strand
ACGGCGGGTCAGCTCGCGCAGACCAGGGCCAGCGAGAGCCCCCACGCCTCGGCGTATCCGTCGGCGTCCTCGTGGGCCCAGGCGTTCGCCGTGCCAGCCGTGCCGTTCAGCCCGGTGAGCAGGGTCTGGGTCCGGTCGTCCTCGTGGATGCTGGAGACCTCGATGCCGGCGCCCACGCTGAGCAGCTTGCCGAGGGTGCAGGAGCCGGCGACGTTCCTGAGCGAACCGCTCGTCATCTCCGACGCCGCACGTACCACCTCGTAGCCGGCGGGCTCGTTGGCGCAGATGGCGAACGTCCGGAGGGCTTCCGTGCCGTGCGCCACCGTGCCCTGGTCCACCGTCCGGGCGACGGCCCAGGTGTAGTTGGTTCCCCCGTTCGGCCACAGGGCGTCGCCGAGGGAAACCCGGTCGAGGACGAAGGCGCTGTTCGAGTTGTAGACCTCTGCGCCCGAGCCGAGGACCTTCGTGGTGCCCGGGCAGGCCGCGGTCTTGGACAACCGGTGGTGGTCGTTCCATCCGGTCTTGACCTCCGACACCACCTGGTAGCCGGACGGCCGGTCGGCGCAGAAGGCGAAGTAGGTGAAGCGCCAGTCTCCGGTGTACTTGACCGCGCCGACCTCACGCATCGACACCGTCCAGCTCGTACCGTCGGTGGACGGCGCGGACCTGTCCATCGCCACCCGTCCGGCCGCGTCCGAGGGGCTGGTCAGGTAGCCACCCCCACCGAGGGCGACCTTGCCGGCCGGGCAGGGCACCGTACGGGTTCGGTCCGAGCTGCCGAAGGTCGTCGTCACGGCAACCTTCTCGACCCCGGTCACGACGGGCTTCGCCGGGATCGGATCGAACTCGGCGAAGGCCGGGGCCGCCCAGCCGGCACCCGCCAGCGACGCGGCCAGCACGACGGCTGCCGTAACGGGACCGGTACTGGTGCGGATTCGCATCTGAAGACCTCCTGTCGTTTCGAAGCGCCGACCGGTGTGCACGGCACGCCGGTCAGCTCCGCCGGACGTTCGCCGACGGCTGACATGAGCGTCGGAGACCACGCTTGCCGTCGGCTAGCCGACGGCTTGCCACCCCATCGACCACTTAGGATGGTGATCGTCCGGCCACAGGAGCAGGGATGACAATGAGGTGGTGCGTCCTCGGCCCGGTGGAGGTCTCCGTCGCGGGGCGGGCCCTGCCCATCGACCGGCCGCAGCACCGCGCGCTCCTGGCGATGCTGATGCTCAACGCCGGCCGGCTGGTCTCGCCAGGGCAGCTGATCGAGGCGCTGTGGGCCGCCGACCCGCCGGTGAGCGCGCGGACCCAGGTCCAGGTGTGCGTGTCCCGGATCCGGGCCGCGTTGCGTGCCGCCGACCTCTCCGGGGCACTCGTCACACACAGCGGCGGCTACCGGTTGCTCGTCGACGACGGCGCACTGGATCTGGCCGAGTTCACCGTCCTGCTGCGACAGGCCCGGGCTGCCGAGGCGGCCGGACAGCTGGCGGAGGCAGCGCGGCTGCTGCGCGCCGGCCTGGCCCTGTGGCGCGGGCCGGCGTTGGCCGGGGCGGCGGGAGCGTTCGTCGAGGCCGCCGCCGCGGGCCTGGACGAGCAGCGGCTGCTCGCCCAGGAGCAACTGGCCGCGGTGGAGTTGGCGCTCGGCGGGCACGAGACCGTCGCACGCACCCTGCGTCCGCTCGTCGACGCCCATCCGTTGCGGGAGCGGCTGGTCGCACACTACCTCGTCGCGCTCGCCGGATCCGGGTGCCAGGCGGATGCACTGCGGGTGTACGCCGACACGCGGCGCCGGCTGGTGGAGGGCCTGGGCGTGGAACCGGCCGCCGAACTGGCGGAGACGTACCTGCGGGTGCTGCGCCAGGAGGTGACCGGGCCGGAGTCGGCGCGCGGAGGCGGCGTGCCGGCTGGGGAGCCGGCTGAGCCCGGGGGCCGCTCGGCCGGCCCGCCCGCCGGGTCCACACCCGCCCCGGCTCAACTCCCGGCGGACCTGGCCGGGTTCACCGGCCGGACGGGGGCCCTGCGGGAACTGGACGCCCTGCTGCCGGAAGACGCCGACACCCCGACCGACGCCGGTACGAACCGGACGGTGGTCATCTGCACCATCAGCGGTACCGCCGGGGTCGGGAAGACCACGACGGCCGTGCACTGGGCGCACCGGGTCGCGCACCGCTTCCCGGACGGGCAGTTGTACGTCAACCTGCGTGGTTTCGATCTCGCCGGACGAGCCGTGTCGCCCGGCGAGGCGCTCCGGGGTTTCCTGGAGGCGCTGCACGTGTCCCCGCAGCGCATGCCCAGCGACCCCACCCAGCAGGCGGCCCTGTTCCGGACGACGGTGGCCGGCAGACGGATGCTGGTGCTGCTGGACAACGCCCGGGACGCCGACCAGGTACGACCCCTGCTACCCGGTACGTCGGGCTGCCTGGTGGTGGTGACCAGCCGTAACCAGTTGACGGGGCTGACCGTCACCGACGGCGCCCACCCGGTGTCGCTGGACCTGCTCGCCCCGGACGAGGCGCGGGCGCTGCTGGAGCGCCGACTCGGCCGGGACCGCTGTCAGGCGGAGCCGATGGCGGTCGAGGCGATCGTCGGGCGGTGCGCCCGACTGCCCCTGGCGTTGGCGATCGTGGCGGCCCGGGCCGCCACCGCCCCCGACCTTCCGCTGGGCACGCTCGCCGCCGAACTCGCCGCGACCCGCGCGGGTGACCTGTCGGCGTTCGACGCCGGTGATCCGGCCACCGACGTACGGCTGGTTTTCTCCTGGTCGTATCAGGCGTTGGACGCCGGGTCCGCGCGGCTGTTCCGGCGGCTGGGCCTGCACCCCGGGCCCGATGTCGGGCAGCCCGCGGCGGCGAGCCTGGCGGGGGTGTCGTTGTCCCAGGTCCGTCCGCTGCTGGCAGGGCTGACCCGGGCGAACCTGCTCACCGAGCGTTCCCCGGGCCGGTACGCCACGCACGACCTGCTGCGCGCCTACGCCGCACAACTGTGCGACGAGGTCGACTCGACGGCGGACCGGGAGGCCGCCCGGCACCGCCTGTTCGACCACTATCTGCACACCACCCACGCCGCCGACGAGCTGTTCTATCCCTACCGCCTGGCCTGCCCGGTGACCCTGCCGCCGGCGCGGGCCGGGGTGACCGTGTCGACCGGGTCGGACCACCGCTGGGCGGTCGACTGGTTCACCGGAGAGCACCAGGTGCTGCTGGCCACCGTGGCGCAGGCCGCCACCGAGGGCTTCGACACCCACGTCTGGTCCCTGGCGACGGTACTCACCACGTATCTCGACCGGCGTGGGCACTGGGACGACCTGCGCGCGGTCCAGCAGACGGCGCTGGCGGCGGCACGGCGCGCGGCCGACCTGTTCGGGCAGGCCCAGGCACATCACGGCCTCGCCATCGCCTACACCTGGTTGGAGCGGCACTCCGACGCCCACCGGCACTACCGGGACACGTTGGCGTTGTACCGGCGGCTGGGCGACGACGCGGGTCAGGCGCACGCTCACCTGGGCATCAGTTGGGTGCTGGCCCGTCAGGGCCGGCACGACGCCGCGCTCGACCCGACCCGGCAGGCACTCGACCTGTACCGCAGTGCCGGGCATCTACCCGGCCAGGCGAAGGCGTTGAACAATCTCGGCTGGTCGTACGCCCAGCGGGGTGACCACGAGGCGGCGCTGCCGCACCTCCGGGAAGCCCTGCGGCTCAATGAGGAGACCGACGACCGACGCGGCGCTGCCATGATCTGGGACAGCCTGGGTTTCGCCCAGCACGGGCGGGGCGAGCACCTGCGGGCGCTCGACTGTTACCACCGCGCGCTGCGCCTGCACCGGGAACTCGGCGACCGGTACGACGAAGCCGATGTGCTGGACAAGCTCGGCGACACCCATCAGGCGGCCGGTGACCTGGCCGCGGCCCGCACCGCGTGGCGCGACGCGGCGGCGATCTTCGACGAACTGGACCTCCCCGACGCCGAGCGACCCCGTGACAAGCTGGCCGGCATCGCCGACGGCTGAACATGTGGGGCCGACGGCGCTACCGAGCGGGATGGCGCCGACCACGCTGGACTTGACCCCCCGCCTGCGCCTTCCGCTAGTGGGCGCGGGGGAGCGTGATGGTGAATGTCGTCCCGACGCCGACCTCACTCGCGACCGTGACGGTGCCCTGGTGGTCGGTGACGATCTGCCGGGCGATGGCGAGGCCGAGACCACTGCCTCCGGTACGGCGGCCCCGTGCGGCGTCGGCCCGCCAGAACCGGTCGAACACATGCGGCAGCGCGTCCGCTGCGATTCCCGAGCCGGTGTCGACGACCTGGACGATCGCCTGCCTTTCGGTGCGGCTCGCGACCAGCCGGACGCTGCCGCCCGCAGCGGTCGCCCGTAGTGCGTTGGTGACGAGATTGCCCACCACCTGGCGGAGCCGGTCGGGATCGGCGTGTACCGCGACCGGCTCGGCCGCCACGCGCAACGACACCCCGGCTGACTCCGCCCGGGCGTGGTGGGCGGTGCCGCACGTCTCCAGGAGTTCGGCCAGATCCACCGTGACCCGGTGGTACGCCAGGTTGCCGGCCTCAGCCAGGGCCAGGTCCTGCAGGTCGTCGACGATGCGCTGCTGCAGCACCGCCTCTTCGAGCAGCGAGGCGTAGAGCTCCTGGTCCGGCGTGACCACGCCGTCGGAGAGCGCCTCGAGATAGCCGCGCAGGTTGGCCAGCGGGGTGCGCAGTTCGTGTGCGACGTCGGCGACCAACCGGCGTTGCCGCTCCTCCCCGCGCTGCAGGGAGTCGGCCATCCGGTTGAACGACCGGGCCAACTCCGCCAGCTCGTCGTTGCCCCGCACCGGCACCCGTCCGGTGAGGTCGCCCCGGCCGAGCCGATGAGCGGCCGCGGTGAGCGTGTCGATGGGGCGCAGCACCCGCCGGCTCAGCAGCACGGTGCCGATGATCGCGACCGCCGCCACGCCCGCTGCCGCGGCGAGCAGCGGACCGGCCGCCAGCGCGGACGCCGGATCGCCACGAGCGCCGAGGTAGACCCGGGCGGGTACCGGCGCGACGTCGCTGATCTGGTTGGTGAAGACCTGGGCCAGGCAGGAATCCAGTGGCTCCACCGCCATCAGGGCGCCACAGCCCCGCACCCGTTCGGCGCCGGCCGCCCGGTCCCGGTTCGGCCGGGCCGCGATGTCGCGACAGGTGCGGACGATCTCGTCGACGCCCTGGCGACCGCGTACGTCGGTCGTGCTCGGTTCTGCGTCGAACTGCGGAACTCCCGTGCTGGTAGGTGAGGCGACGACAGGAACGGATTCCCGGGTCAGGCAGGCCGCGAACAGCACGCCCGTGCGGTAGGAGGCGATCGCCCCGACCACGCCTTTCTCCCGGCCCGCCGGCTCCGTCGGCAACGCGGCCAGATTCAGCACCGGCCGCGGGTCGACGAACCCGACCATCGTGCCGAGCGGCCGGGCGGTGCGATTCTCCTGGGTGTCCGTGTCCACGATCACCTGGCCCGTATCGGCGACCAGGTGGATCCGCTGACCGGTCTCGGCGCGCAGGTCCTGCACCAGGCCGGGCACGCCCTCCCAGGTGCCGTGCCGGCTGCCGTACGCCTTGAGTCGGGCGACGACCTGGTCGAGCTGCGCCCGGTCGACGGTGGCCGACTCGTTGATCTGTTGCGAGGCCTGCCGCAGGGTCAGCCACGCGGTCGCTGCGGTCGCGCTCACCGCGACGAGGATGACCAGCCAGAGCACCCGTAGCCGAAAACTCACCGGCCGGCTCCGGGCGTCCCCTCGGGCGTCGGCGTCGCCGCCGGTTCCGGCGCCGGTTCGGCGAGCCGGTAGCCGCGGCCGTAGACGGTCTGCACGTACCGTGGCTCGGCAACGTCGGCCTCGATCTTGCGGCGGAGGTTCATCACGTGCGCGTCGACGGTGCGTTCGAGCACGAAATGATCGAATCCGAAGGCACGGTCGATGATCTGCGCCCGGGTGAACACCCGCCCGGGCTCGCCGGCGAGCACCTCGAGGATGCCGAACTCCTTGGCCGTCAGGGCGACCGGCCGGCCGCCGACGCGTACCTCGAACCGGCCGGCGTCCACCTCGATCTCGCCGACGCGCAGCACCGCCCGGTTGTCGGCGCTCACCACCCGGGCCCGGCGCAGCAGCGCCCGTACCCGGGCGGCCAGTTCCCGCGGGCTGTACGGCTTGGTGAGGTAGTCGTCGGCACCGAGATCGAGGCCCAGCAGGACGTCGTCCTCGGTGGTGCGGGCGGTCAGCAGCAGGATCGGAATCTCCGACTCGGCGCGCAGGATCCGGCACACGTCGAGGCCGTCGACGACCGGCATCATCACGTCGAGGACCACCAGGTCCGGCCGGCGGGACCGACACTGGTCCAGCGCGGCCCGCCCGTCGCCGACCAGCAGCACGCTGTGCCCCTCGCGTTCGAGATAGACCCGTACCAGGTGGGCCTGCTTGGGGTCGTCCTCGGCGACCAGGATCCGCGCGCTCATGTTTCCCCGTTCCGGCTAGTGGTGGCGGGGGTCAAGTAAAGCCGAAACCTGTGAAGAACTGATGCGGACGGCTCCGGAGAGCGGCGAGCGGGATGTCCGCACAGCTGGCCCACGGCTTCTTCAAGGGTTCTTCACCACAGGCTGCCTACCGTGCCGGTCATGTCAGTCAGGAGCCGGACATGATCCTGGAACCAGCACACCCGGGCCGCCGCGGGGAGCGACAGCGGCGGGCGGTCCGGCGGCGGATCCGGGAGACGCTCGCGGTGCGTCGGGCCGCCGCTGTCGGCGGGCACGGGGCCGCCGAACCGCCGGACGAACCGCCCGTCGATCCCAGGGCTGCCGGGTGACGCCGGGTACGCGCGGTCGGGGCGCGGTGACCGGTGTGATCAGTGGGGGTGCCGAGCTGGCCGAGGCCGTGATAGATCTCGCGGCGATCGCGCAGAACATTCGGACGATCGCAGCGATCGCACGGACCGGGTTGATGGCCGTGGTGAAGGCCGACGCGTTCGGGCACGGCGCGGTGCCGGTGGCGCGGGCGGCGTTGGGGGCCGGCGCCGACTGGCTGGGCGTGACCTCGGCGACGGAGGCGGTGGCACTGCGATCGGCGGGCATCGACGCGCCCGTCCTGAGCTGGCTGCACCGGCCGGACGAGGACTTCGCCCGCCTGATCGCCGCGGACGTCGACATCGCGGTGTCGACCCTGACCCATCTGCGCGCGGTCGCCGACGCGGCCGCGGGTCTCGGTGTGCCCGCCGCGGTCCAGCTCAAGGCGGACGTCGGTCTGTCCCGCAACGGTGCCAGCGGCGACGAATGGCCCGAGCTGGTCGCCTGGGCTCGCAAGCACGAGGCGGAGGGCAGCATCCGGGTACACGGGGTGTGGTCCCACCTGACCAACGCCGACGTGCCTGGCTGCCCGAGCATCGCGCGGCAGCTGTCAACGTTCCGGGAGGCACTGCGGATCGTCCGAGCTGCCGGGCTTGATCCGGACGTGGTGCACCTGGCGAATTCGGCGGCGGCACTGGCCGCCCCGGAGACCCGGTTCGATCTCTGTCGGATCGGCCTGGCCATGTACGGCATCGACCCCTTTGGCGCGGCCGGTCCCCGCCGGTTCGGCCTGCGACCCGCCATGACCCTGCGGTCGAGGGTGATCAACCTGAAACGCGTGCCCGCCGGGACCGGCGTCTCGTACGGGCCCGACCACGTGACCGATCGGCCGACCACGCTCGCTCTGCTGCCGCTCGGGTACGCCGATGGCCTGTCGCGCACCGCCGAGGGCCGCGCGTGGGTCTGGCTCGCCGGTCGACGATGCCCGATCGTCGGCCGTATCGCCATGGATCAGTGCGTCGTCGATGTCGGCGAGCTACCGGTGGCGCTCGGCGATCCCGTGGTCGTCTTCGGCCCCGGCGCCGAGCCCGGCTCGCCCGACCCGGCCGAGCCGACGGCCGCCGAGTGGGCGCGGTGGGCCGGCACCATCCCGCACGAAGTCCTGACCGGAATCGGCGCGCGAGTGGCGCGCGCACACCTACACGGGGAAGCGGCAACATCGTGACTGTTCGTTTGGCGGTGCTGTTCGGTGGGCGCAGCGGGGAGCACGACGTCTCCCGGCGCTCGGCGGAAAGCATCCTGGCCCATCTCGACCGTGACACGTACGACGTGACCGAGGTGCTGATCGAGCGGGACGGCCAGTGGCGGGTGAACGGCGACCGGGCCACGTTCGCGCAGGCGCTGCGGACCCTCGGCGACCAGGACGTGGTGTTCCCGGCGCTGCACGGCCCGTACGGTGAGGACGGCACCGTCCAGTCGATGCTGGAGTGGCTCGGCGTCGCGTTCGTCGGAAACGGTGTCTTCGCCAGCGCCGCCGGGATGGACAAGTCGGTCACGAAGAAACTCCTCGCCGCCGACGGCCTGCGCGTGGCCGCCGGGGTGACGCTGCGCCCCGACGAGGAGCTGTCGTCGCGGGACCAGGAGCGGCTGGGACTGCCTGTCTTCGTCAAACCGGCCCGGGCCGGCTCCAGCCTGGGCGTCTCCAGGGTCGAACAATGGGCGCAACTGCCCGCCGCCCTGCGGCTCGCGCGTCAGAGCGACGCGAAGGTTCTCGTCGAACGCGCCGTGCGTGGGCGCGAGATCGACGTCGGCGTCCTTCAGCACCCCGACGGTCGCGTCGAGGCCGGGCCGCCGCTGGAGATACGGGTGGCGAACGCCTCCTTCTTCGACTACGACGCCAAGTACGACGGCGGTGCCGTCTTCCACATTCCGGCCCGGCTCGACCCCGGCACCACCCGACTGCTGCAGGACCGGGCCGTGCAGGCGTTCCACGCGCTCGGATGCCGTGGGCTGCTCCGCGTCGACTTCTTCCTCCCGGATCCGCACGCCGACCACGGCACAGGGTGGACCGGAGACGACCGGGAGCCGGTGATCAACGAGGTCAACACCTTCCCCGGATTCACCGCCGCCTCCCAGTACCCGCAGATCTGGCAGCGGGCCGGCGTCGGCTACTCGGCACTGCTCGACATCCTCATCCAGGGCGCACCGCACCGACGCGACACCGCCTTCCCATGCCCGAGTCCCTGCTGATGGCCGTCTACGTCGCGGAACATCTCCGCAGCATCCGCGTCATCGTCACCGGCGGGGGAACGGGCGGGCACACCTATCCGGCGCTGACCACGATCCGTACGCTCCGTGACCGGCTGGCGGCAGCCGGCACCGAACCGGACGTCCGCTGGGTGGGCGTCGCCCACGGACTGGAGGCCAGAATCGCCCGGCAGGAGGGCATTCCCTTCCTGGCGATCACCACCGGCAAACTGCGCCGCTCGCCGAACCTGCACGAGTGGGGCCGCAACCTCGCCGACGCCTTCCGCGTGCCGCTTGGCATTGTCCAGGCCGTCATGATCGTGGTGCGCACCCGGCCCGAGGTGGTCTTCTCCACCGGCGGATACGTCTCCGTCCCGATCGGGATCGCCGCCTGGACGACCCGCCGCCCGCTGGTCATGCACGAGCAGGTCCTCACGCTCGGGCTGGCGAACCGGATCCTCGCCCGCCTCGCTGATCGAGTCCTGCTGAGCCACGAATCGTCCGTCGACCATCTGCCTGCCCGGGCGAGAACCCGCGCGGTGGTCACCGGCAACCCGATCCGGCCCGAGATCCTCACGGGTAACCGCAACCGGGCGCTCGCCGCACACCACCTGGACCCCCGCCTGCCGTTGGTGTACGTCACCGGCGGCGCCCAGGGCGCCGTCCAGGTCAACAACCTGATCGCCGACATCCTCCCCGGACTCCTGCGGAAATGTCAGGTGCTCCACCAGTGCGGCGACTACTCCCTGGACCGGATGCGGCAGGTCGCGGCCACCCTCCCGGAACACCTGCGCAGCAGGTACCGGGTCGTCGACTACGTCCACGGCGAGCTGCCGGACGTCCTGAGCGCCGCGGACATCGTCGTCGCGCGCAGCGGCGCCGGCACCGTCGCCGAACTCACCGCCCTGGGCAAGGCATGCGTCCTCATCCCGCTCATCCCCACCGGCGGCGACGAACAGCAACGGACCGCACGACATCTCGCCGACGCCGGTGCCTCCCGCATGCTCGCCGGCCCCGACGCCTCCGCCAACCGCCTCTACGAGGAGATCATGGTGCTGCTCGACCACCCGGAACGACGCCAGGAACTGGCCACCGCCGCCCGTCGACACGGCCGCCCCCACGCGGCCGCAGCCGTGGCCAGCGCAATCATCGACGCCGCCAGCCGGTGCCGGTCATGATCCTGCTGTCTGATCGGCGGATCTCGGCCATCCCGCTGGGCGACAACGGGGAAGCCCTGGTCGACGTGCGCCAGGTTGCGGACCTTCGGGTTGACGATCGCCTGGCCGACGAGGCCGGGGCCTACGCGCACCTTCGTGAGGCAACGGTCCAGCGCCTGCTCGCCGCCCAGCGGACCCTGCCCCGAGGACTGCGACTGCTGATCATCGAGGGGTACCGGCCGCTCAGCCTGCAGACGACCTACTTCGAGAGCTACAAGGACGAACTGCGCCGCAGGTACCCGGAGTGGGATTCGGCGCGCCGGCACGTGGAGGCCAGCAAGTACATCTCGCCGCCCGAGGTGGCTCCGCACAGCACCGGCGGGACGGTCGACCTCACCCTCTGCACGGCCGACGGGATCGAACTGGACCTGGGCACGATCGTCAACGCCAGCCCGGTGGACAGCGCCAACGCCTGCTTCACCGGAGCACCCCACATCTCCCCGCAGGCCCGCACCAACCGCGACATCCTCGCCCGGGCGCTCTCGTCCGCCGGCATGGTCAACTACCCGACCGAATGGTGGCACTGGTCGTTCGGCGACCGCTACTGGGCGCTGACCACCGGGGCCACCCGGACCCGGTACGGGCCGGTGGACCTTTCGTGACGCGGCTGTACGAGATCGACCTGTTGCTTCTGGTCGTCCACGGCGACCGGGGAGCCTGTCATCACGAACGCCCGGTCGGGAGGTTGTCCATGAAGGAGCTGACGGAGAACACGGCTTGGCCGGGTCCGGCCGGCCCGTATCCGGGCGGGCTGGAGAGGCCGTTGCTCTCCATGGTCGCGCGGTAGACCTCCAGCAGCCGGACGTGGTACTCCAGCGGCGCCCCCTCCGGATTGGTGCGGCCGAGCGGCGTGGTCGGCTCGGGGCACCAGGTGGTGAAGCGCGGGGTGATGCCGCGCGACATGAAGTACTGGAGGCCCTCGGCGGTGGACGCGATGGCCTCGTCCACGGTCGTGAAGCCGTGCGGGGCGGCCATCTCGACGCCGGCCACGAAGTTCGGGATCACGTTGCGCGGCCCGAAGATTTCGGCCGAGTCGAGAATGCGGCGGTGCCACTCCTCGCGGCCGACGTAGCGCTCCTTGCCGGGGCAGTAGAGCTCGAACAGGCGCTTGTCCCACACCTCGTAGTTGGGGTGGTAGATCTGAATGCCATAGTCCTTGAACCGCTGCACGTCGGTGCGGGGCAGGGCCTGCGCGACCACCTTGCCGAGCCAGCGCCCCGGGAACCGTTCCTCGATCGCCTGGGCGTACCGGCCGTAGAAGTCGGCCTCAGCGCGCCCGTCGACCTTGGACGTGATGCTGCCGCCGGTAAGCGTGTACGCCTGGGACGCACGCTCGGTGTCGTACCTGTCGATGATCTCCAGGGCCTCGAGGACTTCGTCGACGGGTTTGACCCCGGTGTACGGGCGCCCGGCCGCCTTGTGCTGCCGCCAGTTGTGGTTGATGTCGCAGTACTGGCACTCCTCCTTCGCGCCGAAGTACTGGCAGACCCGGAAGACGGTCAGGTAGATGAGGTAGCCCCACTGGATCGTCGGTGCCACCTCCATCACCGATTTCCCGTTGGCCAGCGTCCGCTGGTAGTACGCCGGCATCGGCGGCAGCCCGACGTCGGCGATCGGCTTGCCGTCCAGGAACAGTCGAGTCCGTCCGTCGTCGCCGGTCCTGACGCGGTACGGCGAGGCAGGATTGGTGCGGACCGACACGATCGTCCGCCGCAGCCCGTACGGCCCGCCGGTGAGCACGATCTCCTCGGGCGGCCGGCGCAGCGCGGCCGTGCCCAGCTCCGGCAGGGTCCGGTGGTCGAAGGAGAAGATGAAGTACGACTTCGGTTTGACGTCGCCGGTTTCGTTGTCCGTCAGCGCCGAGTCGTCGAAGGCGAGCCCGCCGCGCAGCAGGTCCTCCTTGATGACCGCCTCGTGCGGTACCTGTGGGAAACAGCTCATCACATTCTCGACGAGATCGGTGCGAGACGGCATACACCCCTCCTGGACGGGTTGTGCGGACCGGGTGGCAGGGCGCCACCCGACCACCGACGTGTCAGCTCTGCTTGGTCTCCCAGAAGATCTTCGCGATCTCCTCGATCTTGGCGAGGAGTTGCTCGGCGACGGCCGGGTCGGCGGAGCCCTTCGTGCCGCTGGCACCGGCCAGCTTGGTGGCCTCGTTGAACAGGCCGTGCAGCTGCGGGTACTTCTCGAAGTGTGACGCCTTGAAGTAGTCGGTCCACAGCACCCAGAGGTGGTGCTTGACCAGTTCGGCGCGCTGCTCCTTGATGATCAGCGAACGGGCGCGGAACTCCGGGTCGGTGTTGTCCTGGTACTTCTTGCTGATCGCGAGGAGCGACTCGGCCTCGATGCGGGCCTGGGCCGGGTCGTAGACCCCGCAGGGCAGGTCGCAGTGGGCGCTCGCGGTGGTCCGCGGGCGCAGCAGAGATGACAGCTTCATCAGATTCCCTCCGGCAACAACGGTGTAGTGACGAAATCCCTGGCGTGACTGGACGAGCGGACCGTCATCGGCCCGAGGAACACGTGAGCGCAGCAGCCGCGACGAGCGTCGCGGCGCCGACGGGCACCCGGTGCATCGGTACGCCGCGTAGGGCACCCGGAGCACCCGGCAGGATCGGTTCCCCGGCCGGCAGGCTGCTCCATCCATGCTCCGGGGCACCCCTCATCAGCTCCCCGACGCCGATTCCTTGATCCACAACAACGACGCTAGACGTTCAACCCGACTTCAGGTCAAGCCGGGGATGTCCTGCTCACACTTCTCGTCGAGGCGTACCGGTCCCTGGCCCTGATGGCGGAGCCGATCCCCGGGATTGCGCATCCCACATGACCGCATGGAGAGGCAGCCGCACCCGATGCAGCCGGTGAGCTGGCGCTCGAGGTTCCCGATGTAGCGCCGCCGGGCTTCCAGCTCGCCTTTCCACATGCGCGACACGCGGTGCCAGTCGTGCTGGCTTGGCGGTTGGCCGGCCGGCAGCGTGGCGAAGAGTGCGGCGACGTCGGCGAGCGGGACGCCGAGCCGTCTGGCGGCGAGGACAAGAGAGATACGGCGCAACATGTGGCGCCGGTAGAGGCGCTGATTGCCAGGGCTGCGCTCGGCGGCGATCAGCCCCTTGTCCTCGTAGAACCGTAGTGCGGAGGCGGGCAACCCGGTACGAGCAGTGACCTCGCCGACGGTGAGCAGATCATCCGGGCCCGCAGGCTGCTCTGGTGGCACCCGGAGACCGTAAAACTTGAACCCTGGTTGAGTTCAAGCGGTTGAGGTGAAGTGCGGTTGAGGTTCTAGCGTTCACGCCGTGACTTACGTGATCGCGTTGCCCCGCGTGGATCTGACGGACAAGGCGCGCGTCGACGAATGCCCCGTCGACTGCAACGACGAGGGCGCTCGGATGCTGTCCATCCATGCGTTCGTGGTCGCGCCGCCGCCGCGGGAGACGGAGTGACGACCGAGTTGTCCGTGGCGATCGTCGGCGCCGGCCCGGCCGGTGTCCACGCCGCCGGTGCCTTGAGCGAGCTCGCACCCGGGACGCGGATCGACATCTTCGAGCGGCTGCCCGCCCCGTACGGCCTGGTCCGGCACGGCATCGCCCCGGACCATCCCGCCCGGGTCGAGCAGCTCACCAGCGAGCTCCGTGCCGTGCTCGCCGGCAGCGGCGCCCAGCTCTTCTGCGGTGTCGAGATCGGCACCGACGTCACGGTGCGCGACCTGCGCGACCGCTACGACGCGGTCGTCATCGCCACCGGCGCCCGGCGGGACGTCCCCGTCGAGTTGCCCGGCCTCGATCTGCCCGGCTCCTTCGGGGCGGCGGACTTCGTCGCCTGGTACGGCGGCCACCCCGACGCGGCACCGGCGTGGGCGCTGCGAGCGGAGTCCGTCGCCGTGATCGGCGCCGGCAACGTCGCCCTCGACGTGACCCGGATGCTGAGCAAGCCCGCGTACGCCCTCGCCGGCACCGGCATCCCGTTGCACGTGTTGAACGAGTTCGCCGCCAGCCCGGTCCGCGACATCCATCTGTTCGCGCGCCGCGGCCCGGCCGACACCCGCTTCAGCCCTACGGAGCTGAGCGAGCTCGGTGACCAGGACGACGTCGATGTCATCGTTGACCCTGCGGACCTGGTCCCCGATCCGCACATGGAGCGCATGACCCGGCAATTCGCGCCCACCCGGAAGGTCGTCGACATCCTGCGAGCCTGGTCGCGGATCCCCGCTGCCGCACGGACCGCGTCACGGCGCGTCCACCTGCACTTCTACCGGATCCCCGCAGCCGTTCTCGGCGTCGACCGGGTGCAAGGGCTGCGCACCGAACGCGCTGTTCCCGACGGCTACGGGCACATCACCGGTTCCGGTGACTACGAGGACCACAAGGTCGAGGCCGTCTACCGCGCCATCGGCTACGCCGCGTCACCCCTGGCAGGGGTGCCCTTCGACTCCGATACCCGCACTGTTCCGCATCGCGCCGGGGCGGTGCTCGGCGAGCCGGGACTCTACGTCGCCGGCTGGGCCAAACGCGGCTGCATCGGCCTCGGGGGGGGCCCACCCGCCCCCCCCCAACCAAAGGCCAGAAACCGTCTTGGGGGAAAAGTAAGCACCGGAGGTACCCCACCAACCCAAACCCCCCCGGGGGCCCGCGCCCCCGGGGGGACGCC
>NZ_JBFAVI010000080.1:0-13381 GCF_040679695.1 Micromonospora sp. NPDC052213 | reverse complement strand
CCACACGCGCCGACACCTTCCAAACGGCAAGAACGCTTCTGCAGGATCACGTACGCACGTGAGGAACCGACCATCCGAATCCCGCACGGGTCGCCGTCACCGGCGCTGAGACGCCGGCTCCGCAGAGCGCGGCTGCGGTGAGGGCAGGAGGATGCTCCAGAGTGCGATCGAGAAACACGGATCTTTCGACTCCTGCGCGCCCGTCAGCCCCCGCCGGCCTTGCGGATGTCCGTGAACCGTTGGCCGACCGCTGCCAGGTGCGTGTACGCGAGCTGCAGGTCGGCGATCGAGGTGACGAACGGCTGACTGTCCCCGGTCTCGAAGGAGCGCGAGCAGTCGCGGCCCGCCCGCGTGGCGTACTCGACGAAGGACCGCCAGCTCGTCTGCGCCTGCGCGTCGGGGACGGCTGCGTAGCGAGCGGCCTCCGCGGCGATCGTCTCGATGCTCGCGCACAGCGGCCGGATCCGGGCCTCGTCCACCTCGACTTTGCCGTTCGCGCCCGGCTTCCGCGTCTTCAGGTCGCTGATGGCGACGGCGAACTTGCCGTACACGTCGAAGAACCGGGTCGTCAGGCTGCCGCCACCCCGGCTGATCCAGGCCGACACCTCGATGGCCTTCAACCGCGGCGAATCCGGGGAACCGGTCGGCCCGGCCGTGGGCGCGACACCGCCGGTCGGCGGGGCGCTGCCGCTCGGTCCGGGTCGGGCAGCGGTGCCCCCGCTGGTCGGTGCGGACGCCCCGCGCGCGATCGTCAGCGTCATTGCCGTCGAGATGACCACGGTGACGAACGCACGCCGCACCACCATCCGCGCCCACCCCGGCACGTGGACGGCCGCCGGGCGGTCCCGCCGCCACCGGGCGGTGACGGCCCGCGCGCCGGCGACGAGCCCGGCGGCCGGGATGGCCGCGATCAGCGACAACACCAGAATCCCGCCGAGCAGTCCACGCCACGCCGTCCACGCCTGCCCTGGCTGCCAGCCGCAGGACGTGTGGAACAGCGTCAACGGCCCCACGCAGCCGTCGATGGCGACGAGCGCGAGCACGCCCACCGAACCGCCGAGCACGGTCAGCTGGCCTGCGATCACCGCCGCGACGAGTTGGTAGCGGCCGGCGAGCGTGCTGGCGACGGAGGCGCTCAGCGCCGCCGCACCCAGCAGGGCGAACGTGACCCAGCCCTGGTAGGCGTTGACGAAGATCTGGGCCCGGGTCCCGATCACCGGCAGGGCGAGGTGCATGACCGCCATCGTCGTCGCGACCGCGGCCCAGCACAGCAGCGCACCGGCGAGGGCGGGCAGCACCAGCCGCCGGAATCGGGGCAGCGGCACCGGCCGCGGCGGCATGGCTGGAGCCGGCGTGACGACGACCTCCGCACCCGGCCCCGGCACGGACGCCAGACCTGCGTTCGGCGCCGGGCGGGGCCGGACCAGCCAGGCGGCGAGCGGAATGGCCCACGAAACCGCGACCGCTATCTGGCTGAGCGGCACGGCCTCCAGCACCATCATGGACGTCAACCAGACGATCGTGACGTAGGCCGGCAGCACCGCCTCGTACGGCAGCAACTGCCCGGGTTCGAGACCACCCGGCGCGAAGATCAGCGCGATGTTGCTCCGCGGTAGGGGTATGCCGTGCGCCAGAACGACACCCGGGCCGCGCCACCACGTCATCCAGCCCACGATCGCGACGAAGCCTGTGATGAACACGATCCACCGCACCGGACGGAGGGAGCGTCCCGGCCATGCCGACGCCCACAGGTAGCAGCACTGTGTGATCCACCAGGTCACCGCGACGCCGGCGAGGAGCAGCAGGACCAGCAGCAAGGGCTGCTGGGGCAGCCACTCCCAGATTGCGACCCGGCCGGACACGAACTCGGTCACCAGCATGCCCAGCCCCAGCCACAACCCGGCCCGCAGGCCCCGGGGGCCACCGCGACCCGCCTGCCAAGCCGGCAGCACCGCCTGCCAGACCAGACTGGAGATCACGCCGGTGGCCAGCAGCGCCACCGCGGCCACCGAGGCTACCGCCGGAGCGACCGCCGAGCCGGCCGCCGAGGCGACCGCCGATGGGTCAATCCAGAACAGTTGAGCGTCGACCAGGATCAGGGCGGCGCCGGTGAGGAACATCGCCAGCGCCGGGATGCGGGACAACATGCCGGGGTCGGCCAGAACCCGCCGGCGGGACTCCCAGTCGGGATGGATCCGCCACAGCCCACCGAAACCGGCCAGCAGCCGCCGACCCCGGCCGACCCGCACCGGCGACGCGGCCGACCAGCCGCGCAGATCCGCGCCCCACCGCGCCGCCGCCAGATCGGCGTGGAACTCCCGGGTCCGGAGCAGGTCCGAACGCGACAGGTAGACCAGTGTCACCAGCAGCGCCGCCGCCAGCAGGTTGCGATGCGTGGGCACCGCACCGGGGGTGAAGGGAAACCTGACGATCAAGTGCAGGTGCGTGGCCACGAACGGCACGAGCGCCACCACGACGAAGGACCGCCACAGCGCGACCGTCGCGTAGGTCAGCGTCACGTCCCGGTTGTCGATGTGCCCCAGCTCGTGCAGTAGCACCGCGCGGACGGCATGCGGCTCGGTGCGCATCCGGGCCAGTAGCCCACCGTGCAGACAGAGTCTGGGGCGTCCGGTCCGGCCGAACACCACCGCGCCGGCCGACAACGCGGTGGGGTCGACCAGCACCGTCGGCGCATGTCGCAACCCGGTCTGCACCACCAGTTCCGCGATCATCCGGCCGACCTGCCCTTCCCGGTCGACGGCGGCCAGCGGCAGCACCCGGCCGCGTCGGGCCTTCCAGTGGGGCAGAACCGCGAACAACACCGCGGCGGCGCCGAGCAACAGCAGGGAGGCCGCCGGGATCACCCACCACGGCGGTGTGACGGCCTGCAACTCAACGCAGTCCGTCGGGTCCCAGGTGACCCGCCGGTCATCTGTCGGGACCATGCCGGCGCAGGTGACGGCGGCCGGCCGGAGCAACCCGAGATTCGCCAGCGTGAACTGAGTCATCGACACGCTGGCGACCAGCAGCAGCGTCAACAACAACACGAAACGCAGCGTCGTGGCGGCGAGCTGCCGTCCGGCACCGGGCACGACCTACCCCTCCGCAGCGCTCTGGTCGAGGGCCAGCCGGGTCACCACGGCATCGGCCACCGCGACCGCCTTCGCCTCGGTCAGGCCCCGCTCGGCGGCGACCTCCAACAGCCGCCGCCGAACCTCACCCAGCTGCTCCTTGGACAACGGAGGCACCACGACCTGGCCGGTGCCCCGCTGGAACACCCGCCGCCAGATCGCGCCGACCCCCCGCTCCGCCCGGTTGACGGCCGCGCCGGCCGCACGCTGCGCCACCTCGTTCAGCACCAGCCAGACCACCGGGGTAACCAGCACCGCGACGTCGGCCAGGCCGAACCCCAGCGCCCCGCGACGTGCTCCGGAACCCCGCAACCGGCGCGCGACCGCCCGGCCGCCCAGCGCCGCCAGACCCTCCACCACCGGCAGCTCCTCCGGCGCGTGGATAGCGACCACGTCGCGCACCACCCCCGCCACCGTGCCGTGCACCGCCGAATCCATCGCAGCCTCCCGGGGACAAAGCGCAGGAAGCCACTGTCACATCAGAAACAGGCACATGCCAGTCATCGATGTGACCACAGCGCTTCAAGGTGGTCAACCGCAGCGCCAGGCGTAGTAGCCACGCCGTTCAGTCAGGCCGGTTGGTGGCGTGTCAAGGTCTCGAGGAGCGTGCAGCAGCGCAGCTCCGGTCTAGCCCACGCCCGAACGTCATCCGCTGCCCAGCGGCCTTGCCGCTGGCGCGCTCCTCAGCCGGGCGACGGCCGCTGCCGTCAGGCGCCACCCGCAGTGGCGCGCGGTGGTCATGCTGGAAGACATGATCCGGTTCGTGCTCAACGTGCTGTGGCTTCTCTTCGGCGGTGGCCTCGTGCTCGCCGCCGGCTACGGTATCGCCGCGCTGATCTGCTTCGTGCTGGTCATCACGATTCCGTTCGGCGTCGCCTCCCTGCGCCTGGCCGTCTATTCCCTGTGGCCCTTCGGCCGCACCGTCGTGCCCAGGCCCGGCGCCGGGATCGCTTCCGGGCTGGCCAACGTCCTGTGGGTGGTGCTCGCCGGCTGGTGGCTGGCCCTGACCCACATCATCGCTGGCATCACGCTCTGCCTCACGATCATCGGCATCCCGTTCGGCATCGCCAACTTCAAGCTCGTCCCGGCCGCGTTCTGGCCCCTTGGTCGCGAGGTCGTCGACGCACCATAGAAGCGGCGCCTGCGATCCACGGCGTTGGCCGGGACCTGGCAGGGCAAGGCCCGGCTCGAGCGGTCACGGGGGGAGCCACTCGAGCCGGACGCCGCCAACCTGCGCCCACGACCACCCCCGTCGCGCAGCTACGGCGGATCGCGGTCGTCACCGAGGTCGGCGGTCGCATCGTCATCGATCGAGTGCTACCCCGGCAAGACGTCGTGCGGTCACCGTCACCCGCTCGGGTCGTCAGCGGATCATCTGCCGGCGCTTGTGCGACAGGTCGGTGTGGTGGTGGGCGCCGGGGTGGCAGTGGGGATCGGTGTGGACGGTGGCGCTGGTGAGTCGGGGTACGGCGTGGGTGAGTTGGTGCTCGGCGTCGGCGGCGATCTCGTGGGCGGCGACGAGGCTGAGGTGGGTGTCCACGACGAGTTCGGCTTCGGCGTGGAGGCGGTGGCCGATCCAGCGGAGCCGGACGGCGGTGACGTCACGGACGCCGTCGACGGCGCGCAGTGTGGTTTCGGCCTGGTCGACCAGCTCAGGGTCGACGGCGTCCATGAGGCGTCGGTAGACCTCGCGGGCGGCGTCCTTGAGGACGACGGCGATGGCGACGGCGATGGCGAGACCGACGACCGGATCGGCCCAGCGCCAGCCGAGGGCGGCCCCGCCGGCGGCGGCGAGTACGGCGAGGGAGGTGTAGCCGTCGGTGCGGGCGTGCAGGCCGTCGGCGACCAGGGCGGCGGAGCCGATCCGGCGGCCGACGCGGATGCGGTAGCGGGCGACCAACTCGTTGCCGATGAAACCGACGAGGCCGGCGGCGGCCACCCAGGGCAGGTGGGTCACCTCGGCCGGGTGCAGCAGCCGGGTGATGGCGGTCCAGGCGGCGGCGACGGCGGAGGCGGCGATGACCGCGACGATGATGATGCCGGCGATGTCTTCGGCCCGGCCGTAGCCGTAGGTGTAGGCGCGGGTGGCGGCGCGCCTGCCGAGGAGGAAGGCGATCGCGAGGGGTACGGCGGTGAGGGCGTCGGCGACGTTGTGCAGGGTGTCGCCGAGCAGAGCGACCGAGCCGGACAGCACGACGATGACCGCTTGGGCGACGGCGGTGACCCCAAGGCCGACGAGCGAGATCCACAGGGCGCGCAGTCCCTCGCGGGAGGACTCCAACGCCGGGTCGATCTTCGCGCGGGAGTCGTGCGAGTGGGGGACGACCGCGTGGGTCAGCCGGTGCCACCAGGCGGCGAGCCGGCCCCCGTGATGATGGCCGTGATCGTGCGGGTGGTCGTGGCCCTGGCCGTGATCGTGGTCGTGACCGCCCGGACGGTCGTGACCCTGGCCGTGATCGTGGTCGTTCACCGCGTCTCCCAACGTCCCTGTCGGCAGGGGAGCTGGTACCCCCGACGGCGGCGATAATATGTGCTCATGTACGCACGCGACAATGATGCAGGTGCCAGTGACCTGCAACAACGCCTCCCTGCCGACAGCCACGTCGAGGCAGCAACGGAGATGTTGCGGATGCTCGCGGACGGCACGCGGCTGCGGTTGATGTGGCTGCTCGTCGACGGGGAGCACGACGTGACCGCGCTGGTGACGGCGCTGGGAGTGGCGCGGCCGGCGGTGTCGCAGCACCTGGGCAAGCTACGGCTGACAGGACTGGTCACGGTGCGGCGCGACGGCCGGCGCGCGTTGTACAGCGCCCGGGGAGGTCATGTGCGTCGGCTCGTAACCGAGGTCATGCACGCCGCGTCGCACCGGGTGGCCGGCATCCCCGAGCACGACTGACCACCCGGGGACCAGCGCACTGATCGATGGGCTTGGAGCGGGGGTCGGTGAACCAGTCGGGGGTGAAATCGCGGACCCCCTCGACGTCGACGCAGGATCGGCCCATCACATCCCGCTCGATGACGACGACACTGGCTACAACAGTTGGTTATCTCCGCCGCCTCCGGAAATGCCTGACGCCGACGGGCGCAGCGGTCACGCTTCGTAGGCCAGATTGATCATCATGCCGGTTTCGGCATGGTAGATGTTGTGGCAGTGGGTCATCCACTGGCCGGGGTTGTCGGCGTCGAAGTCGACGGTGACGGTCTGGTTCGGGGTGACGATGACGGTGTCCTTGCGGGCACCGCCGCCGATGACGGCGAAGGTGTGCCCGTGCAGGTGCATCGGGTGGAACATCGTCGTCTGGTTGGCGAACTCCAGTCGTACCCGTTCACCCTGTCGTACGAGCAGCGGTTCAGACTTGTCGAAGGTGGCGCCGTTGATGGTCCACCGGTAGGGCATCATCGCGCCGCCGAGCACGAGGCGGTGCACCCGGTCGGGCTTACGGCGGTCGAGCGTGACCGCGTCCGCCCCGTCCAGTGCGCCGGTGACCAGCACGCGCCGGTCCAGTTCCGCCGGCCGCACCGCGGACGGGGGCGTACCACCGGGGCCGGTGCGGACCAGGGCGAGGGCCTGCCCGGCCTTGCCTTCGGCAGCGGCGACCAGCGGGAACACCCCATCACCCAGGTCCACGGTCACATCGGCCCGTTCGCCCATGCCGAGGACGAGGGCGTCGGTGACGGTGGGGGCGACCGGGAACCCGTCGGTGTGGGTGACGGTGAGCCGGTGTCCGCCGAGGGCCACCCGGAAGCCCGTATCCGAGGCGGCGTTGACCAGCCTGATCCGTACGCGCTGCCCGGGGCGGCCGGTCATCGTGGCGGGGGCGGCGGGTATCCGACCGTTGATCAGGTAGTGCGGGTAGGCGACGTCGCCGGCGCCGCCGAGAAGCGGGGAGACCATCGTCTCCATGCCGTCCATCGTCATCCCGGACATGTCACCCATCGGCATGCCGCCCATGTCACCGTGGTTCATCCCGCTCCTGCCGTTCATGTCGCCGTGCCCACCCATGGACTGCAGCGAGGCGAGGACGTCGTCGGGAGTGCGGCCGGTCCCGTCGACCCAGTCGTCGAGCACCACCACCCATTCCTCGTCGTACCGGCCTGACTCGTCCGGGTCGTCGATGACGAGCACCCCGTACAGCGCCCGGTCGAGTTGCACCCCGGAGTGGGGGTGGTAGAAGTAGGTGCCCGGGTCGGGGGCAGTGAACTCGTAGGTGTGCCGGCCGCCGGCCGGGATCGGGTCCTGCGTGAGACCGGGCACCCCGTCCATGTCGTTGCGCAGGGCGATGCCGTGCCAGTGCACACTGGTCGACACCGGCAGGCTGTTGGTCACCTCGACCCGGAGCAGGTCACCGGCCCGCGCCCGGATCAGCGGACCGGACCCGCTGTCGGCGTACCCCCAGGTGGACACGGTCGGGCCGCCCAGGTCGAGGGTGACCGGGCGCGGGTTCAGCGTCGCCGACACGGTTCGGCTGCCAGCCCGGCGTCGGGCCGCTTCGGTGCGGGCGACCAGGCCACCGTTCGGAGCCACCAGCCGGGCGTCGAAGGCGCCGCCGGCCCAGGCGGCGGCGCCGGCGGTGCCGGCGACACCGACCGTCCCGGCAATGCCTGCCAAGAGTCGGCGGCGGGTGATGGTGGGGCCCATGGCTGCTCCTTGCGCTAGAAGGTCCGCCTGCAGCGTCCCGCTCGCCGTGTGCCGGTCGCCACGGCACCCCGCGTTCTTCAGGGAATCTTCATGGGCGATCCGGCAAGGGGCGGGCCGGCGAGCGCCGCGCGTTCGTCCGGGCCGGCGGCCAGGCAGGATGGAGCGCATGAGCGGTCGGGTACTGGTGGTCGACGACGAGCGCAGCCTCGCCAAGGTGGTCGCGAGCTACCTCGAGCGAGCCGGCCATGAGGTGAGCTGCGTCTTCGACGGACGGGCGGCGGTGGCTGCGGCCCGTCGGGAATCTCCCGACGTGGTCGTGCTCGACCTCGCGCTGCCCGGGCTGGACGGCATCGAGGTCTGCCGGCAACTGCGCACCTTCACCGACTGCTACGTGGTGATGCTCACCGCGCGCAGCGAGGAGGTGGACAAACTGGCCGGGCTCGGCGTCGGCGCCGACGACTACCTGACCAAGCCGTTCAGCCCGCGGGAACTGGTGGCCCGGGTGCGGGCGATGCTGCGCCGGCCGCGTACCGGGCCCGACGGCGCCGTACCGCCGGCGCAGCCAGTGCGCGTCATCGGGGCGCTGCGGGTCGACGTGACCGGCCGGGAGGTGCGGGTCGACGGCCACCCGGTGCAGCTGACCCGGACCGAGTTCGACCTGCTGGTGGCGCTGTCCGCCCGACCGGAGGCGGCGTTCAGCCGTCGGCAGCTCATCGACGAGGTGTGGGGCGCCGACTGGGTCGGCGACGAGCACCTGGTGGACGTGCACATCGGGCACCTGCGCCGCAAGCTCGGCGACGACCCGGCGGCAGCCCGGTTCGTCCGTACCCTGCGGGGGATCGGCTACCGGATGGGGCAGGGATGAGGTTTCAGCTTCCACGCGGCCTGCCCGGCAGGCTGTTCGCCGCTCACGCGCTCGTCGTGCTCGTGGGCGCCAGCACCATCGGGCTCATCGTCGCAGTGGTCGGCCCGGCGATCTTTCGCGATCACTTCCGACAGATCCCGGGACCCGTCGACGCGGCGACCGCACATCACGTGGAGGAGGCGTACACCTTCGCCAGCGCGTTGTCGCTGGGTGTCGCACTGGTCGCCTCGTTGGTCGCCGCCCTGGCGGTCAGCGCGTACGTGTCCCGGCGGCTCGCGCACCCGGTCGAGCAGCTCGCGGCGGCTGCCACCGACGTCAGCCGGGGCCACTACGGGGCCCGGGTGAACGTCACCGGGCTCGGTGCGGAGTTCGACACGGTGGCCGCGGCGTTCAACGCCATGGCCGAGCGGCTGGCCGACGTCGAGGCCACCCGTCGTCGGCTCCTGGCTGATCTTGGACACGAGCTACGCACCCCGGTGGCGACGATCGAGGCGTACGTCGACGCGGCAGAGGACGGCGTCGCCGTCGAGGGCGAGGACACATGGGCGGTGCTGCGCGCTCAAACTGGGAGGCTGCGTCGCCTGACCGAAGACCTCGTCGCGGTGTCCCGCGCCGAGGAGCACCAACTCGACCTGCGCCCGCGGCGGGTGCCGGTGGCCGAGTTGGTCAGCGCCGCCGTCGCGGCGGCCCGGCCCCGCTACGCCGCGAAGGGCGTAACGCTGCGCGAGGTCGTCGAGCTGGACGCGGGCGAGGTCGACGCCGACATCGAACGAATGGCTCAGGTGCTGGGCAACCTGCTGGACAACGCTCTCCGTCACACACCACCGGGCGGCCAGGTGAGCGTCACCACCGCACGCCACCGCACCGGCGTACGCGTGTCCGTCGTCGACACCGGGGACGGTATCGAGGCCGCCCACCTGCCGCACGTGTTCGAACGGTTCTACCGCTCGGACACCGCCCGGGACCGCGACCACGGCGGTACCGGGATCGGCCTGGCCGTCGCCCGAGCGATCGTGCGCCAGCACGGCGGTGAGGCCGAGGCCACGAGCGAGGGGCCCGGCGCGGGTGCCGAATTCACTGTCACGCTGCCGGCAGCGGGCACACACCTTCCTGGCTGACGATCGCGCGACCCAGGGGTTCAGGCAGCCGGATTCCCGTTTCGTCGCGCTGACGGGATCGTTCTGCTGCTGGACGTTTCGGTCGAAGGATGCGGGTGGAAGAGGTTGTGCGGCTTGTCCTCCTGCGGCCCAAGGGACAGGTGAACCGCGACAGGGAGGAACGCCTCATGTTCACCCCATTCTCGTCAGACGAGCGCACAGCAGAATCGCTGCGCTCTTACGAACAAAGGGCGGTGGCGGGCAGAACGCTGTCCGAAATTCCCCGGGGTGGGTTCGCAGAAACTGTCCTACTATCGCTGCTTCGTAGAGAGAATGTGGCGAAGGGATTCATGAACGGGGGGACGCATCATGGAACTGAGACGGCGACTGAGGTTGTACGCGGTCATCATCGCGGCCGCGCCGGTGGTCCTCGGCGGGTGCACCGCGGACCGCAAGCCGGGCGCGGGCGCGGCCGAAAGGCGGGCGACGCCCCTGGAATTGACCCTTACACCCGGCGACCGGACACGAGATGTGCCGGTCACCGCCGAGGTGGGCACCGTCGTCAAGGGTGGCCGGGTCACCGCGGTACGGATCAGGGACGACAAGGGCGCCGAAGTCAGGGCTGAGCCGCGGGGAGACGGCTCGGCGTGGGTACCGAGCAGCACCTTGCAGCCGCAGCGGACCTACACCGCTGAGGTCACCGCAACCGGCGACTCCGGCGTCACCACCACCCGCAGGACCACCTTCACCACGATGCCGAAACCGGCCAAGCCGGCGATCACCAGCACCTTGTACTTCTCGGGAAACAGGACGTACGGCACCGCGATGCCGGTAACTGTCGCGTTCGATCCGCCCGTACCGAAGGAAGCCAGGGCGGATGTGCAGCGTCGGTTGTTCGTGAAGACCGACCCGCCGCAGCCAGGGGTCTGGTCCTGGTTGGACGACGGGAGTCAGGTCTACTACCGAGGTCCCGATTTCTGGCGGCCTGGCACCACGATCAGCGTCCGTACCGGCCTGGAGGGCCTACCGATCGGCAAGGACCGGGTCGGCGATGCCGACCGGAGAGCCACCTCCAAGATCGGCCGGCACGTGTCCCTGGAGGTCGACAACGCCACCAAGCAGATGTCGGTCATGCGGGACGGGAAACTGATCCGCAAGATCCCGGTCAGTCTCGGCAAGCCGAGCACACCCACCTCCAGCGGCAAGATGGTGATCATGGAGAAGCACCAGTACACGACGTTCGACACCCGTGGTGAGCCGAACGGCGGCTACGTGATCGACGTCGAGGACGCGCAGCGGCTCACCTGGGGCGGCGAGTTCATCCACGGGGCGCCGTGGTCGGAGGGTGATCAAGGCAGAACCAACGTCTCCCACGGCTGCACCAACATCTCCGCGGAAGCCGCCGACTGGCTGATGAACATCACCCAGGTCGGTGACCTGGTCACGTTCAAGGGCACCGAGGTCCAGCTGCAGCCGGGCAACGGCTGGACGGCCTGGAACGTCAGCTGGAAGGAATTCGTCAAGGGCAGCGCGCTGCCCGTACCGGCCGGGTTGCAGCCCGCGCCGGCCCAGGTCCCGCACCCGGGCGCGGTGGCCGGCGGATCGCCGGCGCCGGTGCCGTCGGTCGCCGGCGGCTGACCGAGACCGTTAGTGGACGAGGGCCGGCCCGCCACGCAGCGGGCCGGCTCTGTCATGGCGCCGTGGCACCAGGTGCTGCGGAATCCGCCCCGGCCCGGTCAACTGCTCGGCCACGACTGGTCGCCACGCTGGCATGCCACGACGCACGTCTGCCTACTCGCTGGCAAGACCCTGTGCGCCCTGATGCCGGCACGCGCTCTTCGCGAGAGGCCGCGAAGCGGCGGGATGTTCGTCGGGACCGTAGGGCCTGACTCGACACCGCGATCAGGCTTCCGACGATCGACGCTGGCGACGTTCTGGCTGCGGGCGTCAGCGTTTGGGGCGAAGGGCGTCAACCCGCGCGACGGACTGGTCGATGCGTGCCTCGGTGAGCTGTCCGGAACGGACCAGACCGACCACCGTGTCCAGCGTCTTGTCAACGATGTCTGGGTCGTACTCCTGCTGGTTGGCGAAGACGAGAAGGTCGAGGCCGGCGCGCAGTGCCAGGGCGACGGCCTCTGCGGAACCGTAGCGGCGGGTGATGGCCACTGCCTGCATGTCGTCGCTGACGACCGGCCCCCGCCAGCCGAGCTGCCCCCGCAGCAGATCTGTCACGACCGTGGGAGACAGTGATGCCGGGTAGGTGGGGTCAAGCTGGCTGTTGAGCACGTGGGCCGCCATGACCGAGTCCGTGAGCCCAGCCTGGATCAGGCGTTGGAACGGCTCGAGTTCGGAACGCTTCCACGTGGAGCTGACATCCACCACCTCGAAGTCTGTGTTGCCTGCGGCGCTACCGGATCCGGGGAAGTGTTTGAGCGAGGTCTTGACGCCTGCGGCCCGGTGGACCTGGATTTCCTCGCTGGCGTTCCTGACCACCACGTCGGGGTCGGCGGAGAAGCTGCGACCGAGTCTTCCGATGGCACGGCTTTCCGGGTTGGTGTTCAGGTCGACCACCGGCGCGTAGTTGAGGTTGACGCCGATCTCGGTGAGGCTGGCGACCAGCCCTTGCGCCCAGTCCCGCGTCGCGGGCGGAGAGTCCATCGCGCCGACCTCGGCCTCCGATCTCGTCACCGGGAAGCCGTTGCTCGGGTTGAGTCGGGAGGTGCGGCCGCCTTCCTGGTCGATGGACACGATGAGCCGACCCGGCGAGGACTCCTTCAGGGTCTTCACCAGGGCCGTGACCTGGCCTGGTGAGCGAATGTTGCGTGCGGACCTCGTTTCCAGGTCCTGATCGAACAGGATCACACCGCCGAGACCATTCCTGATCGCCTTGATGATCCAATCGTTGCGGTCCACCCAATCCCCGCGGAATCCGACGACGAGCAAGCTGGCGACTTTGCGGCGCAGGTCGGCCTCATCCCGTGGCGAGCGTGGGGAGCTTGTGGATGGCGCTGTCGGACGGGATCCTGACGAGGTGGCGGTGCTGGACTCGCAGGCCGTCAGTGCCGCCACTGCGGTCGAGCCCGCTGCGGCGAGCAGGAGCCGGCGGGGCAGAGCGCCACTGGTCATCTGCGCACGCTAAGGCTCACCGACGTCCGTACGCTGCGATACGAGCCGCTTTCATCCATCGGTGGTCAGCCGGCGGCGCCAGCGATGGGCGCGGGAGCGGAAGCGACACCTCACGCGGCTGGCGCCTGTCCCGCAGCGGTTGCCGCGCCCCGGCAACGCGCGGCTGGTAGTCGTACAGCACGCAGTCGATCCGGTCGTCGCAGGGCACCCGGTGCTCGCTCAACCAGGCTTCGCCTGACAGCGTGCGGCACGAACATCCCCTACTATTCGATGATAGTAGGAGGACCTACGCCCAAGGGTCGGCGGCTCAGACCTTAATACCGGTCGGGGGTAGGGTACTTCGCCGGACTCACCCGCCAGGCCCCGAACCCGTACTGCAGCAGGTGGGTGTGCGCCGCGACCGGACCTGTTGCCATATACCCCTAGGGGGTATATGCCGCGTCGGCAGCCGGGGTGGCGGCCGGTTCCACCAGTCCCGCCTCGACGGCGAGCAGGGGCAGCGTCACGGCGGCCCGGGTGATCG
>NZ_JBFAVI010000079.1:0-29064 GCF_040679695.1 Micromonospora sp. NPDC052213 | reverse complement strand
CGTGGGCGGCGGGCGACGCTCCTGCCTGACGGGCCGGGCTCGCGACTGCCCGGGACCCAGGTGCGGCCCGCGGAGCCGCACCGCCCGGGACCGGCGCCGCGAAACACCGCCCCGGGCTGTTTGGAACGGGCGTTCGAGGCAATCGAACACTCGTTCTAACTGCTGCTGACAGTACACCCTCCCCCCGACGAAAATGCAACGTGGCGGGGCAACCGAGGATCCGGGGCACGCCGGCCCGAGCGGCGCACCGGCGGGCGGTGCGACCGCCGTAACGACCGGTGGTCCTTACGGCCCTGACGAGGGCGGCGGTAGCCTCCGCTCGTGACAACCCCCCGCCCCGCCCTCGGGGTCGCCATGGTGCTCGGCTCGGGAGCGCTGTTCGCCGTCAACGGCACGTCTCCAAGCTGGTGCTCCGCGCCGGCCTGGACGCACCGCAGCTCACCCTGCTGCGCGCCGTCGGCGCCGTCACCGGGCTGCTGGCCCTGAGCCTGCTGCTGCGCCCGGGGGCGCGCCGGCTCCGGGTCAGCCCCCGCCAACTGCCGCTGCTGATCGGGTACGGGCTGACCGGCTTCTTCGCCGTGCCGATGCTCTACTTCGTCGCCATCTCCCGGCTGCCGGTCGGGATCGGGCTGCTGTTCGAGTACACCGCCCCGCTGCTGGTCGCCCTCTGGGCCCGGTTCGGCCAGCGCCACCGCGTACGCCCGCGGCTCTGGGCCGGCCTGGCGCTGAGCCTGCTCGGCCTCGGTTGTGTGGCCGAGGTGTGGGGCGAGCTGAAGCTGGACGGCCTCGGCGTGCTCGCCGGTCTCGGCGCCGCGGTCTTCCTCGCCGGCTACTACGTGCTCGGCTCGCACGGCGTGGCGCGACGGGACACGCTGTCGCTGTGCACCTGGGCCTTCGGCGCCTCCGCCGTGGCGGGCCTGCTCACCCGCGCCGTCACCGTGGGCGCCGGCGGCTGGGAGCCGCTGACCGCCGACACCGACCGGGGCGTGCCGGTGGCGCTGCTCTGCGGGTACGTGGTGGTGCTCGGCTCGATCGTGCCGTACCTGCTGGTCGCCGGGGCGATGCGGCACCTCCCGGCGACCAGCGTCGGGATCGTCGGCATGGTCGAGCCGGTGATCGCCTCGGCGGTCGCCTGGGTCGTCCTCGGCGCCGGCGAGGCGCTCAACACCGCCCAGCTCGCCGGCGGGCTCCTGGTGCTGGTCGGCGTCGCGCTGGCCGAGACGGCCCGGGTCGCCGCGCCCCGGGCCGCCGCACCGCCCGCGCCGCACGCCGTCGCCGTCCCCCACTGAGCCGACCGGAGCGCCGGCCCGCGACGCCGTGCCGGCCGCGCCCCCGCGAAGGGAGTCGGCGTGGCCGGGTGAGCCGGCGGCGGGCGTACCGGGAAGAATGGCGGCATGCAGCCACACCCGAACGTACGGGCGGTTCAGGACGTGCTCGACGCCGCAGGCGCGCGGGACGGGTCCGGCGCGCCGAGCGCCGTCCGCCTGCTGCCCGACGCGGTCCACACCGCCGCGGCCGCCGCCGAGTCGCTCGGCGTCGGGGTGGGCCAGATCGCCAACTCGCTCGTCTTCGAGGCGGACGGCGCACCGCTGCTGGTGCTCACCTCCGGCGCGCACCGGGTGGACACCGCCGGCCTGGCCGCGTCCATCGGGATCACCCGGCTGCGCCGGGCCACCCCGGACTTCGTCCGCGCGCACACCGGGCAGGTGATCGGCGGGGTCGCCCCGGTCGGCCACCCGCGCCCACTGCGCACCCTGGTCGACACCGCCCTCGAGCGGTACGACGAGGTCTGGGCGGCCGGTGGCGTCCCGCAGGCGGTCTTCCCCACCACGTACCGGGAACTGCTGCGGGTCACCGGCGGCACGCCGGCCGAGGTGGCGTGAGCGAGCGGAGCGAGCGAACCATCGGGCTCAGCAGCGTGGCGCCTCGCGCCGCCGTCGAGCGGAGCGAGGCGGTGGCGTGAGCGAGCGGAGCGAGCGAACCATCGGGCTCAGCAGCGGTACCGACGGCGTGGACGGCGTCCCGGGGCTGGTCACCCTGCACGTGTGGCGCATCTCCCGCGCCGCGCTGCCCCGGGCGCTGACCCGGATGGCGGTCGACCCCCGCCGGCTACGCGCGCTGCCCGGCGTGCGGTTCGGCAAGCTGCTCGGCACCGGGACCGGCACCGGCTTCGGGCCCGGCGACGCCGACCTGACCCGGTGGGCGGCGCTGACCGTGTGGGACTCCCCCGCCGCGTCCGCCCGCTTCGACGACTCGCCGGTGGGGCGCGCCTGGGCGAGGCTCTCCCGCGCGGCCGTCCGGGTCGACCTGCGCCCGCTGAGCAGCCGGGGCGAGTGGTCGGGCCGCCGGCCGTTCGGCGAGCCGCCCGGCGGCCGGGTCACCGGCCCGGTGCTGGCCCTGACCCGGGCCCGGCTGCGCCCCCGGCGGGCGGTCACCTTCTGGCGGGCGATCCCCCCGGTGGCCGCCGCGTTGCACGCCGCGCCCGGCCTGCTGGCCCGGTTCGGCGTCGGCGAGGCCCCGCTGGGCTGGCAGGGCACGGTGAGCGTGTGGCGTGACCCGGCGGACCTCGTGGCGTTCGCGTACCGTCACCCGGAGCACCGCGCCGCGATCATGCGGACCCCCACCGAGGGGTGGTACGCGGAGGAGCTCTTCGCACGGTTCGAGGTGCGCGACGTGGTCGGTGACCGGGCGGTGCTGGGGTGGGTCGCGGACGGCGGCCCGGGAGCGGTGGAGGGTGCAGGGTCATGAGGTTGGTGCGGTGGACACCGGACGATCTCGTCCGACGGCTGGACGACGTGGTGGCCGTCTACGGCGAGGCCATGGGGTACCGCACCGACCTGCTGGAGGCGCGGCGCGGCTACATCGCCACCCACGTACGCCGGCCCGGCTTCCGCGCCGTCGCCAGCCTGACCAGCGAGGGCCACCTGGCCGGCTTCGGCTACGGCTACCTCGGCGCCCCCGGGCAGTGGTGGCACGACCAGGTGTGGCGGGCGCTGCACACCCCGGCCCGGCAGCGCTGGCTGACCGACTGCTTCGAGGTGGTGGAGCTGCACGTCCGGCCGCCCGCGCAGGGGCACGGCCTGGGCGCGGGGCAGCTGCGGGCCCTGCTCACCCTGGCGGAGGGGACGACCACCCTGCTCTCCACGCCGGAGGCCGACGAGCAGCGGTCCCGGGCCTGGCGGCTGTACCGCCGGTTCGGCTTCGTCGACGTCCTGCGCCACTTCCGCTTCCCCGGCGACGAGCGCCCGTTCGGCGTGCTCGGCCGGGACCTGCCGCTGGAGCCGCCGGCGCCCGCCCCGCCCGGCCGGGCCGGTCGGGCCGCGCCGTGACCCGGCGGCTGCCCTGGACGCTGCTGGCCGTACTGGTGCTGGCGCAGATCTGCTACCCGCTGACCACCGGGGAGACCCGGGCCCGGCTGACCGTCGCCACCGTCGTGCTCGGCTACCTGCTCTCGGTCGGCCACGCGCTGCTCAGCCGGGGCCCGCGTACGGCGGCGGCGCTGGTCGCGGTGGCCACCGTCGGCGGATTCGCCATCGAGGCGCTCGGCGTGGCCACCGGCTTCCCGTTCGGCAGCTACGACTACTCCGGCGAGCTGGGGCCGAAGCTGGCCGGAGTGCCGCTGATCATCCCGCTGGCCTGGACGTGGATGGCCTGGCCGGCCTGGCTGGCCGCCACCCGGCTGACCGGCGGCGACACCGGAGGCCTGCCAGGGCGCCGGGGTGACGCCGGGGGCCGACCGGGACGCCGGGGCGGCCGGTTCCCCGTCCGGCGGATCGCGCTGGCCGCCGTCGGGCTGGCCGCCTGGGACCTCTTCCTCGACCCGCAGATGGTGGCCGAGGGCTACTGGGTCTGGCGGGACGCCACCCCCGCGCTGCCCGGCCTGCCCGGCATCCCGGTGAGCAACTACCTGGGCTGGCTGCTCTTCGCCGTGCTGATGATGGGCGCGCTGCGCCCGCTGGCCGGGCCCGCCGTCGCCGGCACCGACGGGCGGGACCACCCGATGTTCGCGCTCTGGCTGTGGACGTACTTCTCCAGCGTGCTGGCCCACGCGGTCTTCCTCGACCTGCCCGCCTCGGCGCTGTGGGGCGCGGCCGGCATGTCGGTGGCCGCCGTGCCGCTGGCGGTGACGCTGGTCCGCTCCCGCCGCGACGACCGGATTCCGCCCCGCCAGCCGCAGCGCCCCGGCGTCGACGCGACGGCATGACCGCCGTCCTCGCGCTGCTGCTCGGCGTCGCCGCGTTGACCGCGCACACCCTGGTCAACGCCGGCCGCTGGCTGCGCCGCCCGACCGACCGGCCGGCGCCGGTGACCGAGCCCGTGGCGGTGCTGCTGCCGCTGCGCGACGAGGCCGGGCGGGTCGCCCCCTGCCTGCGCGCGCTGCTCGCCCAGCGGGGCGTGCCGGCGCTGCGCGTCGTGGTGCTCGACGACGGGTCGACCGACGGCACGGCGGAGGTGGTCCGCACGGTGGCCGGCGACGATCCCCGGGTCACCCTGCTCGACGGGGCCGCCCCGCCGCCGGGCTGGCTGGGCAAGCCGCACGCCTGCTGGCAGCTGGCCGCCCGCGCCGATCCCACGGCGACCGTCCTGGTCTTCGTCGACGCCGACGTGGTGCTCGCCCCGGACGCGGTCGCGGCGGCGGTCACCGAGCTGCGCGCCGCGCGGGTGACGCTGCTGTCTCCGTACCCCCGGATCCTGGTGGCGACGGCGGCCGACCGGCTGGTCCAGCCGCTGCTGCAGTGGCTGTGGCTGACCTTCCTGCCGCTGCGGGCGATGGAGCGCTCGCCGCGGCCGTCGCTGGCCGCCGCGGGCGGGCAGTTCCTGGTGGTGGACCGGGCGGGCTACGACGCGGCCGGAGGGCACGCCGCCGTCGCGGACAGGATCCTGGAGGACATCGAGCTGGCCCGCGCGGTCAAGCGGGCCGGCGGCCGGATCGCCCTCGCCGACGGCTCCCGGCTGGCCGCCTGCCGCATGTACGAGGACTGGCCGCAGCTGCGCGACGGCTACACGAAGTCGCTCTGGGCGACCTTCGGCCACCCGGGGGCCGCCGCCGCGGTGGTGACCCTGCTGCTCCTGCTCTACACCGCTCCCCCGCTGCTGGCGGCGGGCGCCCTGGCCGCCGGCACGCCGGCGGTGGCCGCCGCGGCGCTGGTCGCCTACCTGCTCGGGGTGGCCGGACGGGTGGTCAGCGCCCGGGCGACCGGCGGGCGGTGGTGGCCCGACGCGCTGGCACACCCCGTGTCGGTCGTGGTCCTCGGCTGGCTGACCCTGCGGTCGTACCATCTGCGGAAGCGGCGACGCCTGTCCTGGCGCGGCCGCCCCGTCACCTAGGGAGGCGCGGCATGGCGCGGATCGTGGTCGTCGGCGCCGGGGTGGGCGGACTGGCCACCGCCGCCCGGCTCGCCGCCACCGGGCACGAGGTCACCGTGCTCGAACGCGCGGACACGGTGGGCGGCAAGCTCGGCCGGTACGTCCACGACACCCCGGCCGGCCCGTTCCACTTCGACACCGGGCCGAGCCTGCTCACCCTGCCCGACGTCTTCCACGACCTGTTCGAGGCGACCGGCGCGAAGCTCGACGAGTACCTGGACCTGGTGCCGGTGGACCCGATCGTGCGGCACGTCTTCCCCGGCGGCGGCCCGACCCTCGACTCGTGCGCCGACCCGGCCGAGTTCGCCGCCCGGATCGGCGCGGCCTTCGGCGACCGGGCCGCGGCGGACTGGCAGCGGCTGTGGCGCCGGGCCGCGCGGGTCTGGCAGGCGTCGCACCAGGACGTCCTGCGCCGCCCGATCGGCTCCCCGCTGGACCTGGCCGCGCTGGCCTGGCGGCTGGGCGACCTGGCCGCCATCGGGCCCGGCCGGACGCTGCGCGGGCTGGGCCGGCGGCACCTGTCCGACCCCCGGCTGCGGATGCTGCTCGACCGGTACGCCACCTACACCGGCGCCGACCCGCGCCGCGCGCCGGCCGCGCTGGTCGCCGTGCCGTACGCCGAACTGGCCTTCGGCGGCTGGTACCTGCGCGGGGGGCTGGGCACGCTCGCCGACGCGCTGCTGACCCGCTGCCTGGACCTCGGCGTGGTCGTGCAGACCGGCGCCACGGTCACCCGGATCGACGCCGCGGGCGGCCGGGTGCACGGCGTACGCCTGCGCGGCGTCACCGCGCCGGTCCCCGCCGACGTGGTGGTGGCCAACGTCGACGCGCTGACCCTCTACCGGGACCTGCTGCCCAGCCCGCGCCGGCTGGCCGGGCTGACCGACCGCAGCCTGGCCGGCTTCGTGCTGCTGCTCGGCGTCGCCGGGGGCTCGGGGCTGGCCCACCACACCGTGTTCTTCCCGCGCGACTACGACGCCGAGTTCGACGCGGTCTTCGGCCAGCCGGGGCGCGGCGTGCGCGCCCGACCGGCGGCGGACCCCACCGTCTTCGTCACCGTGGCCGACGACCCGATGGTCCGTCCGGCCGGCCACGAGGCGTGGTTCGTGCTGGTCAACGCGCCCCGGCACGGCACCGCCGCCGGCGCGGTCGACTGGCGTCGGCCCGGCCTCGCCGAGGCGTACGCCGACCGGGTCCTCGACGTGCTGGCCGAGCGCGGCGTCGACGTGCGGGACCGGCTGGTGTTCCGGGAGGTCCGCACCCCGGCCGACCTGGCCGACGCGACGGGCGCCCCGGGTGGGTCGATCTACGGCACCGCCGGCGGCCTGCTCCGCCCGGCCAACCGGGGCCCGGCGCACGGGCTGTGGCTGGTCGGCGGCTCCAGCCACCCCGGGGGCGGCCTGCCGATGGTGACGCTCTCCGCCCAGATCGTCGCCGACGAGATCGGCCCCGCCTGGTAGGGCCGGTGCGCGGGAGGGCACCTTCCCAGCATCCCGGCGGCGGTCAGCACTGCGCGCGGGCGGCGCACGGTCAGCCGGCCTCGATCAGGGCGCGGCGGACGGCGGAGAGGAGCTGGCCCAGCCCGAAGCCGGCCAGCAGCACCCAGACGGCGGTCGCCATGGTGATGGTGCCGGCCGCCAGGTCCGGCTCGATCAGCCCGGTCAGCCCGGCCAGCAGCAGCCCGACCAGGGCGACCGAGACCCGGGTGGGGCGCTCCCCCACGGTCACCGCGCCGATCTCCCGCATGCCGGCGGAGACCGCGCGGGCGCGCACGTACTCGTGCAGCCAGGAGAGCGCGCCGGCGGTCGCGACGAGCGCCCCGGGCGCCCCGATCAGCCAGAACGCGGCCAGCCAGGCGACCTCGCCGAGCCGGTCGGCCAGCGAGTCGTAGACGTAGCCGAGCCGGGTGGTGCGGTTCGTGGCCACCGCCACCGCGCCGTCGACGCTGTCCGCCACCGCGGCGAGCAGCACGAACAGCGCCCCGAGGAAGGGGCCGTCCTGCGGCCGTACGGCGAACAGCGGCACGCAGGCGCAGAGCAGCACGCCGACCACGGTGACCGGCGTCGGGCCGACCCGGAGCCGGCCCAGCACGAACCCGACGTGGTAGGCGAACCGCAGCCAGGCGCGGACGACCGGGGCCGCCGCCCGCGGGTCGAAGCCCCCGTGCAGCCGGGCCCAGGCCGTGGCGTAGTCGTCCCAGTTCAGCTGTGTGCCCACCACGGATCAACCGTCGCGGCGGCGCTCAGGTGTCGCGGCATGTGCGGTCACACCCGCGCGCCGACCTGGAGGTTGTGCCAGACCTCGCGGGTCGCGGTGGAGCGGTTGAGGGTGATGAAGTGGATCCCCGGCACGCCCTCGTCGAGCAGCCGCCGGCACATCTCGCTGGCCTGCTCGATGCCGAGCCGGCGCACCGCCTCCGGGTCGTCGGCGATCGCCGAGAACCGCTCGGCCAGGGCCGGCGGGAAGGGCGCCCCGGAGAGCTGCACGGAACGCTCGATCGTGCCGATCTGGGTCACCGGCATCACGCCGGCCAGGATCGGGGTGTCGCAGCCGGCCGCGGCGACCCGGTCGCGCAGCCGCAGGTAGTCGTCGGCGTCGAAGAACATCTGGGTGATCGCGAACTCGGCGCCGGCCCGGCACTTGCGGACGAAGTGCTCCGTGTCGCTGGCCACGTCGGGCGAGCGCGGGTGCTTGTACGGGAACGCCGCCACCCCCACGCTGAAGTCGCCGGCGTCGCGTACCAGGCGGACCAGGTCCTCGGCGTAGAGCACGCCCTCGGGGTGGCGGACCCACTCGCCGCCCGGGTTGCCCGGCGGGTCGCCCCGCACGGCGAGCACGTTGCGCACCCCGACCCCGGCGAGCCGGCCGATGACGTGGCGCAGCTCGGCGACGGAGTGGTCGACCGCGGTCAGGTGGGCCATCGGCAGCAGGGTGGTCTCGGTGGCGATCCGCTCGGTGACCGCGACCGTGGTGTCGCGGGTCGACCCGCCCGCGCCGTAGGTGATCGAGACGAACGAGGGACGCAGCGACTCCAGCTCGCGGATCGCCTGCCACAGCAGCCGCTCGCCCTGCTCGGTCTTGGGCGGGAAGAACTCGAACGAGAAGGTCGGCTGGTGGTCACGGATCAGCTCCCCGATCGCCGGCTGCGGATTGGGGAGGACCGAGGGAAGACCGAGCGCCACCCCACGACTCTAGCGGGCGGGCACGCCGCGCCGGAGACCTTCCCACAGCGGGGGACGCCGGCCGCGCGCGGGTCGACGCGCCCCACCGCGCCGGGACCGAGCGGCCGGCGCCGGTCGACGCCCCGCCCTGCGGCTCGGGACCGAACGGTCCGGAAAGCGTCGTACCCCCGGAGTAGTCATGTGTGCAGCGCGGGGCGGGCCGGCCGGAGGTCGACCTGCCGGGGGCACGCGCGGGGGTCAGCCTTCCACCGGTGACGCACGGGTCCCGTCCGGGCCTGCGCCGCCGCCCGCGCCGACGCCCCGCCCGGAGGACCGATGACGCCGCCCCCACCCGCTCCGCAGTTGCTCGGGCCGCTGCTCGCCCAGCTCCGGCTGGCCCGGGGCTGGAGCCAGTTGCGGCTCGCGGCCGAGCTCTGCGCCGCCTCCGGGGTGCCGACGCTCAGCCGGCACGAGGTCTCCCGGTGGGAACGGCAGCTGCGGGTCCCCGGCGAGTTCTGGCTCGGCTGGCTCGCCGTCGTCCTCGCGGTGCCGCTCGACCTGCTGGCCGACGCCGCGGCCCGCACCCGGCGCCTCGGTCCGCCGCCGTCCTTCGGCGGGTCCCGGTCCCGGGCGGCGCTGCTCGCCCTGGCCCAGCGCTGGCTGGTCGACCCGCGCGCCGCGCTGCTGCCCGGCGCGCCCGCCCGAGCGGCCGACGACCCGGGCGACGCCGAGACCTGCCCGGCCGGGTCCGGGCAACCGGCCGACGACCGGGACCGCCCGGTCGGGTCCGGCGCGCCGCCTCGGGTCCCGGCCCGGCCGGCGGCTCCGGTGGTGGCCGACCGCCCCGGGCCCCGCCCGGCCCGGCCGCGTGCCCGGCCGGTGCGGCTGGCGGAGCTGCGCCGGCTCGACGACCTCGCCGGCGGGGCCGACCTGGCCGGGCTCGGGGCGTACCGGCTGGGGCGGGCGGTGCGGGCGTTGGCGGGGTCCGGGCCGGCCGCGCGCCGCCGGCTGCTGCCCGAGCTGGCCGGGTCGGCCCAGCTCGCCGGCTGGCTCGCCGCCGATGCCGGGGACGCGGCCGGCGCGCTGGACGCCTACCGGTTGGCGTTACGCGCCGCCGCGACCGCCGGTGACCCGGCGTTCGCCGGGCACGTGCTCGGCTCGGCCAGCCACCTGCTCGCCGGCGTGGGCGACCCGGAGGGCGCGCTGGTGCTGGCCCGCACGGCGTACGCCGGGGCGCGGCCGTGGGCCACCCCCGGCCTGCGCGCCCTGCTGCTGCACCGGGTGGCGCTGGCCGCGGCAACCGGGGGTCGGGCCGGGGCGGCGCGGCAGGCGCTCGAGGCGGCCCGCCGCGTGACCGACACACCGGAGCCGGGCCGTGAACCGCCGTGGCTCTACTGGCTCGACGGCCTGGAGCTGGCGGCGATGACCGGGCGGACGCTGGTCGCGCTGGGCCGGCCGCGCCCGGCCGAGGCGCCGCTGCACGCCGTCCGGCAGCCCGGTCGCCCGCGCACCTCGGCGATCTACGGCGGCTGGCTGGCCCGCGGCTATCTCCAGCTCGGCGAGGTGGAGCGGGCCTGCGCCGTGGCCGGCGAGGCGCTGCTCGACGCGGTGCGCGCCGGGTCGCCCCGGGCGCTGGGCCACCTGGCCGAGGTGCGGCGGCGGCTGGCCGGGCACGGCGGCGAGCCGGCCGTCCGGCGCTACCGGGCGCTGGTCGCGACGGCCGGCCCGTACCTGCCCCGCCCTGGGCCGCCGCCCGGACCGGGCGGCCGGCGGGGTCCGGCGACGCGCGCGGCGCGTCGGGCACCCGGCGGTGCGACGGGGGCGAGCCCGACCGGCTAGCGTCGTGGGGTGACCCATGCTGCTCCCGTTTCCCCGGTCGACCGTGCCGGGCTGCGTCAACGCATCGACAAGGCGCTGGCCGAGTTCCTGGCCGGCCAGCGCACCTGGATGACCGGCGTCGACGACGCCCTGATGCCGGTCGCCGAGGCGATCGAGGCGTTCGTGCTGGGCGGCGGCAAGCGGCTGCGGCCGGCGTTCGCCTACTGGGGCTACCGGGGCGCCGGCGGGGTGGACTCCGACCAGGTCGTCACCGCTCTCGCGGCGCTGGAGTTGGTGCAGGCCAGCGCGCTGATCCACGACGACCTGATGGACCGCTCCGACACCCGGCGCGGGGAGCCGGCGGTGCACCGCCGGTTCGCGGCCCGGCACCAGGCGGCCGGCTGGGGCGGCGACGCGAACGGCTTCGGCGACGCCGCGGCCATCCTGCTGGGCGATCTCTGCCTGGTCTGGTCGGACGGGCTGCTGCACTCCTCCGGGCTGGACCCGCGCACGGTCGCCCGCGCCCGGCCCGTCTTCGACGAGATGCGCACGGAGGTCACCGTCGGCCAGTACCTCGACGTGCTGACCCAGGCCACGGGCGACACCTCGCTGGAGCGGGCCGGCAAGGTCGCCCGCTACAAGTCGGCGAAGTACACGGTCGAGCGGCCGGTGCTGCTCGGCGCCGCGCTGGCCGACGCGCCGGCCGAGGTCCTGGCGGCGTACTCCGGGTACGGGCTGCCGTTGGGCGAGGCGTTCCAGCTCCGCGACGACGTGCTGGGGGTGTTCGGCGACCCGGCCCAGACCGGCAAACCCGCCGGCGACGACCTGCGCGAGGGCAAGCGGACCTATCTGGTGGCGGCGGCCCTGGAGGCGACGGACGAGGCGGGGCGCGAGCTGCTGCTCGGCGGGCTCGGCGATCCCGGGCTGGACGAGACCGGGGTCGCCCGGCTGCGGGAGATGATCAGCGACAGCGGCGCGTTGGCGCGTACCGAGCAGCGGATCGCCGTGCTGACCGACGCCGCGCTGGCCGCGCTGGCCACGGTCGACCTGGAGACCGAGGCCCGGCAGTCCCTGGTCGACCTGGCCATCGCCGCCACCCGCCGCACGGACTGACCGCTTCCCACCCCGCCCGCCCACCCCGCACGCGATCTTGCACGTTCGGCCCCGTGTCCCGTATGGCCGGGAATGCCGGGGCGTAAAGTGCACGATCGCGGGGAGGGAGGGACGGGGCGGGGAAGGGTTAGAAGCCGAGGGCTTGGGCGCGGCGCTTGATCTCGCGGGCCTGGTCGCCGGCGAGCGCCTTCGCGGGGGTGGCGCCGGGGAGGGTCTCGTCCGGCTCGTAGAGCCAGCGCAGCGCGGCCTCGTCGTCGTAGCCGGCGTCGGCCAGCAGGTTGAGCACGCCGGGCAGGTGCTTGAGCACGGTCTTGTTGGCCACCAGGTCGGTCGGGATCCGGCGGACGCCGTCGCGGCGCACCGCGATCAGCTCGCGGTCCCGGATCATCTGATGGACCTTGCTGATCGACACGTCGAGGCGCTCGGCCACGTCCGGCAGGGTCAGCCAGTCGGCGGCGTCGGCGGGGCCGGCGGTCTCGGGGGCGGGCACGGCCCGGTCGGCGGGTACGGAGTCGGTCACCCGACCACCCTGCCATGCCGGCCGGCCGGGACCAACGGCACCCCGACGAGGCGACTGAGCAGGTCGGACAGGCGGCGCGAGCGCGACGGGAAGGCTTCCGTCGTAGCCCGGCTGTACCATCCTGTTCAACCTTCACCCTCCGGGCACATAGACTCCCTGCCGATGGACACACAGGTCGCCGACACGTTGCTGGGCTCGCTGATCGACGGGCGCTACCGCATCCGCGGTCGCGTGGCTCGTGGCGGCATGGCGACCGTGTACACCGCCACCGACGAGCGCCTCGAGCGCACCGTGGCGGTCAAGATCATTCATCCGTCCCAGGCGCCCGAGACCCAGGCCCGGGCGGCAAGCTTCGTGGAGCGGTTCACCGACGAGGCGAAGACGATCGCCCGGCTGACCCACCCGAACGTGGTCGCGGTCTACGACCAGGGCACCCACGCCGGCCTGCCCTACCTGGTGATGGAGTACGTCCGCGGTCGCACCCTGCGCGACGTGCTCGCCGAGCGGCGCCGGCTCGACCCCGACGAGGCGCTGGCCATCGCCGAGCAGATGCTCGCCGCGATCGCCGCCGCACACCGGGCCGGGCTGGTGCACCGCGACGTGAAGCCGGAGAACGTGCTGGTCGCCGAGGCACCCACCGGCGGCACGGGCAACCTCGTCGACAGCGTGGTCAAGGTCGCCGACTTCGGGCTGGCCCGGGCCGTCGAGGCGAGCGCCGACGACGAGAACGGCAACCAGCTGATGGCCACGGTGGCGTACGTCGCCCCGGAACTGGTCACCGAGGGGCACGCCGACCCCCGCACCGACGTCTACTCCGCCGGCATCGTGCTGTTCGAGATGCTCACCGGCCGGGTGCCCTACGACGGGGACCGGCCGATCGACGTCGCCTGGCAGCACGTCGACCGGGACGTCCCGGCGCCGTCGACGCTGGTGCCCGGCCTGCCCAAGGCGCTGGACGACCTGGTCGCCCGGGCAACCCGACGTGATCCGGGCGCCCGGCCGACCGACGCCGGCGCGCTGCTGGCCGAGGTGCAGGTGGCCCGGGACGACCTGGGCAACGCGAACACGCGTACCGCCGTGTTGCGCCGGGTGACCGACGAGCCGGCGGTGGCCCAGCCGACGATGGTGGTCGCGGCGGTCCAGCCGGCCGAGCGGCCGGCCTGGGCCCGGCTGCCCGAGGGCGGCGCTCCGCGGGCGGGCCGTCGCCGGGCCGCGACCGAGGAGGACGAGAGCCTGGGGTCGCGGCTGTCCGCGCTGCGCGCCCGGGTGATGGGCGACCCGCGGGGCCGGATGGCGGTCATCGCCGCCGTGGTGGTGCTGGGCCTCGTGGCCGCCGGGGGCGGCTGGTGGTTCGGGGTCGGCCGCTACACGGTGGCGCCGCAGCTGGTGACCCTGAGCAAGGCCGACGCGGAGGCGCAGGCCGCCCGCGCCGGCTTCACCCTCGCCTACGCCGAGCCGCGCTACGACGAGAAGGTCCCGAAGGACGCCGTCCTGGCGCAGGATCCGGCCTCCGCCACCCGCGTCGTCAAGGGCGGCACGATCACGCTGACCCTCTCGCTGGGGCCGGAGCGTTTCCCGGTGCCCGACGTGGTCGGCAAGGAGTTCGAGCTGGCCGAGGCGGACCTGCTCGACGCGAAGCTGGTGGTGGCGAAGGGCACCGCCCGCTACGACGACAACCTGCCCGCGGGCGTCGTGGTGGACACCAACCCGAAGGTGGGCACCGAGGTCAAGCCGGGCGACAAGGTCACCGTGATCCTGAGCAAGGGCAAGGCCCCGATCTCGGTGCCGAACCTGGTCGGCAAGAGCCTGGCCGAGGCCCGGACGATCCTCGCCCAGCTGGGCCTGGTGCTGGTCGAGCCGCCCACCTACAAGGACTCCGACAAGCCCAGGGACGAGGTCCTCGGGCAGAGCCCGGCGGACGGCACCGGGGTGGAGGCGGGCGCCAAGGTCAAGTTGGAGATCAGCAAGGGCCCGCCGCTGGTCCCCGTGCCCCGGGTCATCGACCTGCCGTGCCAGCAGGCCAAGCAGGTGCTGGAGAGCCAGCAGTTCCCGGTGGTGATCCAGTTCAACCCGAACGGCATCACCCGCTTCCAGAACCCGCCGGAGAACACGCAGGTGCCGCCGGGCACCCAGGTCACCATCGGGTGCCTGTGACGATGCCGGAACACCACGAGATGACGGCGCAGGACAAGATGACGGCGCAGGACGGGACGGCGCAGCACCGGCCGGTCGGCTCGCACACGCCCACCTCCGGCGGCCTGGCGAAGGCGGCCCTGCCGTACGCCGACGCGGCCGGCTCGCAGGTCGTGCAGGTCTACGTCTCCAACTCGCGGGGCTGGGCGTTGCCGGCCGGCGACCCCGCCCAGGACACGCTGTTCCGCGACGGCTGCGGCGAGCGGGGCCTGCCGGTCTTCATCCACGCGTCGCTGCTGGTCAACATCGGCTCCCCCACGGCCAACACGGTCGAGCGCTCGGCGGAGACGCTGGCCCACGCGCTGCGCCGGGGCCGGGCGATCGGCGCCGAGGGCGTGGTCTTCCACGCCGGCAGCGCGGTCGACGAGAGTTACGCCGACGCGGCGATGCGGCAGGTCCGCGAGACGCTGCTGCCGCTGCTCGACGAGGCGGAGGCGGCGGGCGGCCCGCGGCTGCTGGTCGAGCCGAGCGCGGGCGGCGGCCGGTCGCTGGCCTCCCGGGTGGAACAGCTCGGGCCCTACCTCGACGCGGTGGACGGGCATCCCTGGCTCGGGGTCTGCTTCGACACCTGCCACGCCTGGGCAGCGGGGCACGACCTAGCCGCCGAGGGCGGCATGACCGCGACGCTGGACACGTTGGTGGCGACGGTCGGGGCCGGGCGGCTGCGGCTGGTGCACGCGAACGACTCGAAGGACCTGTGCGGCTCGACCCGGGACCGGCACGAGAACATCGGCAAGGGCACCATCGGCGAGCCCGCGTTCGCCGAGCTGATGGCGCACCCGGCCACCGCCGGCGTCCCGGTCGTGGTGGAGACCCCGACGGAGAAGCACGTCGGCCACGCCGTCGACATCGCCACCCTCAAACGCCTGCACCCCTGAGACGTCGCCCGGCTCCGCCCCCCGGTCCGACGGGCCGGAGCTGGGCGGAGTCCGGCCTGCGGCGGCCCGGCCCCGCGCGCCGGGGGTCCCCCAGCCGCCCGGGATCCCGGACGCGCCGTGGCCTCCGTAACGGCTCGGTCCCGCGTACCCGCGCCGGGCGTCAGCCCCGGAGGATGCGGGTGACGACCTCGACGGCCCGGTCGATGCCGGCGTCGTCGACGTCCATGTGGGTGACCAGGCGGGCGACGCGGGGGCCGAGGACCGACACCAGGACGCCCTCGGCGCGGGCGGCGGCGGCCAGGGCGTGCGCGTCCAGCGGCGCCTTCGTCAGGTCCAGCGGCACCAGGTTGGTGCGGACCGTGCCGGCCAGCACCCCGAACGGGGCGATCGCCTCGGCGAGCCGGGCCGCCTTCGCGTGGTCGGCGGCGAGCCGGTCGACGTGGTGGGCCAGCGCGTACCGGCCGGCGGCGGCGAGGATGCCGGCCTGCCGCATCCCACCGCCCATCCGCTTACGGATGAACCGGGCCCGCTCGATCTGCTCGGCGCTGCCGACGACCAGCGAGCCGACCGGCGCGCCGAGCCCCTTGGAGAGGCAGACCGACAGGGTGTCGAAGAGGGCGCCGTACTCGGCCAGCGGCACGCCGTCGGCGACGTGCGCGTGCCAGATCCGGGCGCCGTCGCAGTGCAGCGCCACCCGCGCGTCGTCGGCGACCCGGCGCAGCTCGCGCAGGGTGGCCAGCGGGATCACCCCGCCGCCGCCCCGGTTGTGGGTCTGCTCCACCGCGATCGCGCGGGTGGGGACCGCCCAGTAGCCGTCCGGGCGGATCATGGCGGCGACCGCGTCCGGGTCGATGTCCGCGCCGACCGCCGGCCACGTCCGCGAGGAGATGCCGCCGTACGCGGCGGCGGCCCCGATCTCGTACGTCACCACGTGGGCGTCGGCGTCGCAGAGCAGTTCGTTGCCGGGCGGCACCAGCAGTTGCAGGGCGATCTGGTTGGCCATCGACCCGGTCGGGGCGAACAGCGCCGCCTCGTGCCCGAAGAGCGCGGCGACCTCGGCCTCCAGCGCGTTGACCGCCGGGTCCTCGCCGTAGACGTCGTCGCCGACCTCGGCGGTGGCCATCGCCTCCCGCATCCCCGGCGTGGGCCGGGTCACGGTGTCGGAACGGAGGTCGATCAGGCCTTCGCTCGCGACTGCGGGGCTCGCAGGCTCACTCCTCGCGCTCGCAGGAAGCTCAGCCACGCAGCATCTCCGCCACCAGGAAAGCCAGCTCCAGCGACTGCTGGGTGTTCAGTCGCGGGTCGCAGGCGGTCTCGTACCGGTCGGGCAGGTCGAGGTCCTCGATGCCCTGGGCGCCGCCGAGGCACTCGGTGACGTCCTCGCCGGTCAGCTCGACGTGCAGGCCGCCGGGGTGGGTCTCCAGGCCCCGGTGCACCTCGAAGTAGCCGAGCACCTCGTCGACGATGCGGTCGAAGTGCCGCGTCTTGTAGCCGTTGGACGACTCGTGCGTGTTGCCGTGCATCGGGTCGCACTGCCAGACCACCTTGGCGCCGGCGGCGGTCACCTTGGCGACGATCGGCGGCAGGGCGTCGCGGACCTTGTGGTTGCCCATCCGGCTGATCAGGGTGAGCCGGCCGGGGATGTTGTCCGGGTTGAGCTTCTCGCAGAGCTCGATCGCCTCGTCCGGCGTGGTGGTGGGGCCGAGCTTGACCCCGATCGGGTTGGCGATGCGGGAGATGAAGTCGATGTGCGCGCCGTCGATCTGCCGGGTGCGCTCGCCGATCCACAGGAAGTGCCCCGACAGGCCGTACGCCCGGCGGTCGGAGACCCGCGTGAGCGCCCGGTCGTACTCCAGGGCGAGGGCCTCGTGGGAGCAGTAGAGGGTGACGGTGCGCAGGGCCTCGTCGTCGGTCATCCCGCAGGCGCGGATGAACGCCAGCGCCCGGTCGATCTCCCGGGCGATCGCCTCGTATCGCTCGCCGGCCGGCGAGTTCTTCACGAAGCCCTTGTTCCAGTCGTGCACCGCGTGCAGGTCGGCCAGCCCGCCGGCCAGGTACGCGCGGAGCATGTTCATCGCGGCGGCCGAGTTCGCGTACGCCCGGATCATGCGCTGCGGGTCGGCGGCCCGCGCCTCCGGCGTGGCCTCCAGCGAGTTGATCATGTCGCCGCGGTAGGCCGGCAGCCCGCGCGCGTCGGTCGGCAGCGACCGGGGCTTGGTGTACTGCCCGGCGACCCGGGCGACCTTGACCACGGGCAGCGAGGCGCCGTAGGTGAGCACGATCGCCATCTGGAGCAGGGTGCGGGCGTTGGCCAGCAGGTGGCTCTCGGTGTTGTCGGCGAAGGTCTCCGCGCAGTCACCGCCCTGGAGCAGGAACGCCTTGCCCTCGCAGACCAGCGCGAGCCGCTGGCGGAGCTGGTCGACCTCGTAGGGCGCCACCACCGAGGGCACGGTGTCGAGCACCTTGCAGACCTCGGCGACCCCGGCCGGGTCCGGCCACGGCGGGGTCTGCGCGCGGGGCAGCTCCCGCCAGCGGTCCAGGCCGAGGGCCGCGTCCTCGGCGGAGTCGATGGTCGGGCGGCTGGTCTGCAGCCCCGGGCTGCCCACCGCGGGATGGCTCAGCTGATGCCACTCATGGCGCATGACAGAAGCGTACGGCGACCGACCGGGCGGCCGACGGGCGGAGGGCAGGGTTCCGGCAGGTGAGAGATGACTCACCGGAGCGCAGGTCAGGGCGTCGCGGCCGGAGCCGGGGAGTGGCCGCCCGGCGCCTCGGCGGCGATGCACCAGTCGGCGCCATCGCGGGTGACCGTGAACAGCAGCGGCCGGGCGACCGTGCGGGAGCCGGCCTTGACCGAGACCGTGGTCATGACCTCCTGGCCCTGGGGGCCCGGGCGGATGTCGGTGATCTCGGCCTGGGAGACGGTGAAGTGGTCGGCGAAGTCGCCGTTCGGGCCGGTCGCGGCGGCGTCGAAGCCCTCCTGGAGGACGGCGCAGAGCTGGCTGCGGCCGGCCGCGACGTCCTTGGCGGTCATCGCGTCGAGGTACGCCTGCACCCGCTCCCGCGACTTGGCGGCGGCCTCCTCGGCCGGGGCCCGCCCGGGCTTGGTCGCCGGGTCCTCCTCCTTGCCGATGCCGCAGCCGAGCAGGGCGAAGGGCAGGGTTCCGAGCAGCACGGCGCCCGCCGCCAGCCTCCCGTGCGTCGCGCGCATCGCCACCTCCGTCGCCGTGGACATCGAGCCCGTTGAGCGGCGAGTCTGTCACATCGACCGACGTGCCTGGCGGTCCGCCGCGCCCGAACCGGTCCGGAGCCGCCGGTCCCCGTCCGGCGGCGGCGCCGGTCGCCGGCGCCCGCGGGCGGGGGCGGGTGCCAGGGGGCACGGCCGGGCGGGGAGGGACCGGTGCGTGGTCCCTCCCCGCCGGGTGGGTGGTGCGTCGGCCTGCGGCCTAGCCGAGACCGCCCTTGATGGCGCCGATCAGCTCGCCGTTGCCGGTGTCACCGGAGAGCTCCCAGAAGAACGCGCCACCGAGGCCCTGGTTCTTCGCGTACGTCATCTTGCCGTTGATGGTCGACGGGGTGTCGTAGCTCCACCAGTTGCTGCCGCACTTGGCGTACGCGGTGCCGCCGACGGTGCCCGTCGCCGGGCAGCTGTTCCTGAGCACCTTGTAGTCCTCGATGCCCTGCTCGTAGGTGCCCGGGGCGGGCCCGGTGGCGCTGCCGCCCGGAGCCGCCTGGGTCACCCCGGTCCATCCCCGGCCGTAGAAGCCGATGCCGAGCAGCAGCTTGTTGGACGGGATGCCCTTGCTCTTGAGCTTCTGGATCGCCGCGTCGGACCAGAAGCCCTGCTGCGGGATGCCGGGGTAGGAGTAGAGCGGGGAGTGCGGGGCCGTGGGACCCTGGGCCGCCCACGCGCCGAAGAAGTCGTAGGTCATCGGCATGATCCAGTTCAGGTGCGGTGCGGCGCCGGCGTAGTCGGTGGCGTCGATCTTGCCGCCGTCGCTGCCGTCCGCCGTGATCGCGGCGGTGACCAGCGCCGACGAGCCGAACTTCGTACGCACTGCGCTGATCACGTTCTTGAAGGCGTTCGGGCCGCTGCTGTCACAGGTGAGACCGCAGGCGTTCGGGTACTCCCAGTCGATGTCGATGCCGTCGAAGACGTCCGCCCAGCGCGGGTCCTCGACCAGGTTGTAGCAGGACTCCGCGAAGGCGGCCGGGTTCTGCGCGGCCTGGGTGAAGCCGCCGGACCAGGTCCAGCCGCCGAAGGACCAGATCACCTTGAGGTTCGGGTACATCTTCTTGAGCTTGCGCAGCTGGTTGAAGCTGCCGCGCAGCGGCTGGTCCCAGGTGTCGGCGACGCCGTCGACGCTGTCCGCCGCGGTGTACGCCTTCTCGTAGTCGGCGTAGCTGTCGCCGATCGTGCAGCGGCCGCCGGTGGTGTTGCCGAAGGCGTACAGGATGTGGGTCAGCTTGGCGGCCGAGCCGCTGGTGTGGATGTTCTTGACGTGGTAGTTGCGGGCGTAGACGCCCCACTGCGCGAAGTAGCCGACGACCTTCTTGCCGCCCGGGTCCGGCGGCGGAGTGGTGGGTGGCGGGGTGGTCGGCGGCGGCGTGGTGGGCGGCGTCGTGGTCGGCGGCACGGTGGTGGGCGGCGGGGTGCTGCCGCCACCGCACGCCACGCCGTTGATCGTGCAGTTCAACGGCGCCTTGTACGCGCCGGTGCCGTTGTAGCCCCAGCTGAAGGTGGCACCCGGCGCGAGCGGGCCGGCCCAGCTCTTCTTGACCGCGACGTAGTGGTCACCGGTGCGCGTGACGTCGGCGTCCCAGGAGCTGCTGATGCTGGTGCCCGACGGCAGGTCGAACTCGATGCGCCAGGTGCTGACCGAGGAGCTCGACCCGTTGGTGATGGTCACCCGCGTCTCGTGACCGGTCCCCCAGTCCTGCGTCTTGGCGAACGCGGCGGTCACGCTGCCGTCGCCGAACGCGCTGGCCATCGGGACCGTGGCGGCTGTCACCGCCATGACGGCACCGACCCAGAGGGCCCGGCGGAGCGATCTCTTCATGTGGCGTCTCCCTAAACAGTTAGGAAACTTTCCAAAATGATGCTGCGACGCTACTCACGTCGTCATCACTTCGTCAAGATGTACATGCATCGATTTCCAGTGGGAGCGCGGTCGGCTCCGCCCGGCCCCCGCGGCGCACCCGGCGGCGGCGCGTAACCTCGGCCCATGACCGTCTTCGACACCCACATCGACGCCCTGACCGGCGGCCCGGCGACCCTCGCGCAGCACCGCGGACGCGCGCTGCTGGTGGTCAACGTCGCCTCCCGCTGCGGCCTCACCCCGCAGTACGCCGGCCTCCAGGCGCTGCACGACGAGTACGCCGACCGCGGCCTGGTGGTGCTCGGCGTGCCCTGCAACCAGTTCGCCGGCCAGGAGCCGGGCACGGCCGAGGAGATCAGCGACTTCTGCCAGGTCAACTACGGGGTGACCTTCCCGCTGACCGAGAAGGTCGACGTCAACGGCCCCGACCGCCACCCCCTCTACGCCGCGCTGGTGGGCACCCCTGACGCCGAGGGACACACGGGCGACGTGCGGTGGAACTTCGAGAAGTTCCTGGTCGCGCCGGACGGCACGGTCGCGGCCCGGTTCGCGCCGACCGTCCAGCCCGACGCGGCCGAGCTGCGCGCCGCGATCGAGAAGGTGCTGCCCCCGGCGGCCTGACCACCACCCGGCGCCGGCTCGGCTCCCCCGTGGACGGAACGGTGCCGCTACGCGTCCCCCGGACTACGGTCGGCGGTACGTTGGGCGTACGGGCCACCCATCGCCGCCGCCGGCCGCGCTCCCCCTGCCGCCAGCGCGGCGACGGCGGGAATTGTCGACCACGCCGATAGGGAATACGGCCGCAACGAGCGGAGTTGGGGACCGACATGACAACTGTGGGACTGATCGGCAGTGGACACATCGGCGGGACGCTGGCACGGCTGGCGGTGGCCGCCGGCTACGACGTGGTGCTGAGCAACTCGCGCGGCCCGGAGACCCTCAAGGACCTCGTCGACGAGCTGGGCGCCCGCGCCCGGGCGGCCACCCCGGCGGAGGCGGCGGAGGCCGGCGACCTGGTGGTCGTCACCATCCCGCTCAAGGCGTACCGGGACGTGCCGGTCGAGCCGCTGGCCGGCAAGGTCGTGCTCGACACCAACAACTACTACCCGGAGCGGGACGGCACCTTCCCCGAGCTCGACGCCGGCTCGGTCACCAGCAGCGAGCTGCTGCAGCGGCACCTGCCGCGGTCGCGGGTGGTCAAGGTCTTCAACAACATCTTCTTCAAGCACCTGCACGCGCTGGCCCGGCCCGCCGGCGCCGCCGACCGCAGCGCGTTGCCGGTCGGCGGCGACGACGCGGGCGCGAAGGCCGACGCCACCGCCTTCCTCGACCGGATCGGCTACGACGCCGTCGACGCCGGGTCGCTCGCCGAGAGTTGGCGCTACCAGCCGGACACGCCGGCGTACGGGACCATCTACTCGGCCGACCCGGCGAACTGGGAGCGCGAGGCGCCGGCCGACGCCGCCACGGTGCGCGCCGCCCTGGCCGCCGCCACCCGCTGAGTCGGCGCCGCCGTCACCCCCGGACCGCCACCGCCGGACGTGCCGCTCACCCGGGCGGGGTGGGCGCGCCGAGCACGCGGAGCAGGCTGGTGCGGAGCGCCGCCGTCGCGTCCGCCTCGGACATCCGGCCGGCGTCGGCCTCCTCGCTCGCGGCGTGGCCGAGCTTGACGACCACCGCGACGAACCAGTCGGCCGGGAGCCGGTCGTCGAACTCTCCGGCCTCCTGCCCGCGCCGCACCACCCGCCTGAGCCGGTCCACGACCGGCGCGTGACGCTCCTGGTCGGCCTGCGGGCTCACCGGCACGGCGCTGATCGCCTGGAGCAGGCCGCGGTACTTCCCGGCCTCGCGGGCGCTGACGTCGAGCATGCGCAGCAACGCGTCGGCGGCCGGTCCGGTGTCGGTGTCGGCGGCGTCCATCGCGGCGACGACCTCCTCGGTGACCCGGTCGAGGACCGCCGCCAGCAACTGCTGCCGGGACGAGAAGTGGGCGTAGACGGTCTGCCGGGTCACCCCCGCGGCCGAGGCGACGGCCTCGACGCTCGCGTCGGGATGGGCGCTGAGGAGTCGCACGGCCGCGTCCAGGACGGCGGCCCTGCTGCGCAGGGCGTCGGCGCGGCGCTTCGGAGACGAGGTCATCTCTTACATCTTGCCAAAGTTGTCGGGCGTCCATATCTTACAAGCTGTAAGAGTTGTGCCGAAGCTATCGCGAGACGGGAGCGCCATGCGTCCACGCCATGACACCGACCCCGAGGGGTTCATCGCCGACTTCTTCACCTCCTTCACCGCCGACCTGTTGGGCAGCGACGAGGACGCCGGGCTGATCGTCGACCGCTACCACACGCCCGACATCGTCCAGATCGCCGACGGGCACCGGATGGACCGGGACAAGCTGGTGGCGCACACCCGCCCGGTGCGCAGGAAGGGGCTCGACAGCCGCATCGAGGTGCACGAGGCGCTGGCGCACGGGGACCGCGTCGCCGCGCGGTACACGCTGCACGTGGACAACCCGAAGCGGCCCCTCGCCATGGAGGTGCACTTCTTCGGACAGTTCACCCCCGACGGTCGGATGCGCCGGTCGCACATGCTCACCCGCGCCGTGCCCGCCGATCCCGGACCCGCTCCGGGCCAGCCGGCACCGCGGGCGCGCGACCTGCCGACGGAGTCGGCATGACCACCGCCTCCTGGGCCGTGAGCGGCATGGCCTGCGGGCACTGCGCGGCCTTCGTCACCGAGGAGATCGAGCGCCTGCGGGGCGTCACCGCCGTGGCGGTGGACGTCGAGGCCGGCACGGTCACGGTGACCAGCGACAGGGTTCTCGCCGTCGCCGAGGTGCGCGCCGCCGTCGAGGAAGCGGGCTACGAGCTCACCGACCCACGGTAGCTCGCCCGGCGATCCCCGTGGGCGGGCGGGCGGGCGGCCGGCGCGCCGCGCCCCGCGCCGGCCCGAAGGCCGCCGACCGGGTGGTGGACCTGGCCGTCGCGCCGCCGGGTCAGACCGGGCGGCGGCCGGCGAAGCCGCACTCGACGCGGTGGTACCAGCGCACGTCGGTGTCGCCCTCCAGCCAGCACCAGAGCACCGGCCGGCCGGCCCGCTCGCCGGGGAAGTCGAGCAGCACCGGCGCGATGCCCTTGACCTGGATGTCGTGGGAGTGCAGCTCCTCGACGAGGGCGTGCAGCCGGGCCTCCAGCCCCTTGACCTCGGCCCGTCCGCCGAGCGGGCTGGCGCCCCGGTCGGCCAGGTCGGCGCGCAGTTCGGCCAGGTCGGCCCGCAGCCGGATCAGCTCGTCGACGCGCGGGCGCAGCGTGGCGATCAGGTGGCGGGCCTGGGCGAGGGTGAACACCGGGCCAGTATGGAGCACCACGTCCGGTATGGAGCACCACGTCCGGGCGGCCGGCCGGGACGCCGCGGGACCGCGCGGTCCCCACCGCCTCCCTCCATGTAGCTAACCTTCCTTGACGGGGCATCAATGCGTAGCTAAGTTTCGACGCAACCGACGGGAGGTCGACATGGAGCGCAGGAAGTTCCTGGCCGGTGCGGGTGCGGTGACCGCGGGCGCGGTCGCGGCGGCGGCCCCTGGCACGCCCGGCAACGCGGTGCCCGGCATCCGCCGCGTGGCGACCGGCCTCGACGTCCTCGTCGGGTCCGACTTCGCGGACCTCGCCGGCCAGCGGGTCGGCGTGATCTCCAACCCCACCGGGGTGGACGCGTCCTACCGCCACCTGGTCGACCTGATGCACGCCTCGGACGCGGTGCGGCTGGCCGCGGCGTTCGGCCCCGAGCACGGATTCCGCGGCTCGGCGCAGGCCGGCGGCAGCGAGGGCACCGGCGTCGACGCCCGCACCGGGATCACCGTCTACGACGCGTACGGGGCCTCCCAGGCCAAGTGGGAGACCATGTTCACCGAGGCTGGCGTCGACACCGTCGTCTTCGACATCCAGGACGTGGGTGTCCGCTTCTACACGTACATCTGGACGATGTACACCTCGATGGTGGCCGCCGCCCGCGTCGGCAAGCGGTACGTCGTGCTGGACCGGCCGAACCCGGTCGGCGGCCGGGCCTACGGGCCGATGATGACGCCCGCCTACACCTCAGGCGTGGGTCTGAAGGAGATCGTCCAGCAGCACGGGATGACCGTGGGCGAGCTGGCCGGGTTCTTCAACGCGGAGTTCCTGCCCGCCGCGGCGGGGCGGCCCGTCGACCTGCACGTGGTCCGGTGCCGGCACTGGAAGCGCGACAAGCTGGCCGCCGACACCGACCTGCCCTGGGTGATGCCCAGCCCGAACATGCCCACCCCGGACACCGCGCTGGTCTATCCCGGCACCGGCCTGTTCGAGGGCGTCGCCTCGCTCACCGAGGGCCGGGGCACCTGCAGGCCGTTCGAGCTGATCGGCGGCCTGGCCGGCGACTTCGACTACCACTGGTCCGACCGGCTCAACGCGCGCGACCTGCCCGGCGTCGAGTTCCGCGAGGCGTACTTCACGCCGACGGCGGCGGGGCAGAAGCCGGCACTGCTCAACAAGCTCTGCGCCGGGGTGGAGGTGAAGGTCGTCGACCGGGCGACGTACGACCCGATCCGGACGGCGGTCGCGATGCTGGTGGAGGCGCGCAAGTACCCGGCGTTCGCGTGGCGGAGCGACTCGTGGGACGCCGCGCGACCGTACTGGGTGGACAAGCTGACCGGATCGCCGCGGCTGCGCACGATGATCGACGCGGGCGCCGACGTGGCGGACGTGGTCGACGCCTGGGCCGACGAGCTGGCCCAGTTCGACCGGCGGCGGGCGCCCCACCTGCTCTACTAGGGACGTCCGGCTGACCCGGCGCTCAGCTGTTCGGGGGCCCGCCGCCGCCGGTCCGGCCGGTTCACCGGAAACGGGCTCACGTCGGTGACCGGCTCGATACTCTCGGCTCTCGGGATCCCCCACGGACATCCGGAGCCACTCGATCGGCGAGATCGCCGGTGACGCAGGCGATCGACGTCCCGCCGCACGACCGGCGGCATCTCGCCACGACTGGCGCGGGACACGTCACGCCGATAGGAGCGTCATGCCCGGGAAGTCACGATCGCCTGTCCTGCACCTCGTGGTCTGCGGCGCCGAGCCCGCCGCCGGACTCGCCCCGTTCGTCGCGGCCTGCCAGGAGCTGAGCTGGGAGGTCCACGTCATCGCCGCCCCGGACGCGACGGCCGCGATCGACCGGGCCGCGCTCGCCGACCTCACCCGCCACCCGGTGCACGAGGAGGAGCAGCCGGAGACGCTGTACCCGCTGCCGCCGGCCGACGCCTACGCGGTCGCGCCGGCCAGCTTCGACCTGGTCAACAAGTGGGCGTACGGCCTCAACGACAACCTGGCCCTGCGGCTGCTCAACGAGGCGACCGCCGTCGGCCTGCCGGTCCTCGTCGTGCCCGCCCCGGAGCCGGCGCTCGCCCGGCACCCCGCCTTCCTGGAGAGCCTGACGCGGCTGCGGCACTGGGGCGTGACGGTCACCGGGCCCGCCGAGGCGGCGGACGAGGTCGGCGACCCCTTCCCGTGGCACACCGCCGAGCAGGTGGTCTCCGCCTGGACGCGGTTCGCCCGGGTCCCCGCGCAGGCCGGCGCGGGCCGGGCGCACCGCGCCGACGACCTGGCGCTGCGGTCCGGCTGATCCACCACGCGGTGGAACGGCATGTTCCCGGGCACCCTCACCGACGGCCCGGCCGGGTTCGCCACGGACCCGTGAGGTGGGTGCCGACGCCCTCCGCCGGCAGCAAGGCCGTCAAGCCCGGCGTCAGCCGGTCCCGGCCATCGCGGTGAGGCGGCGGGCGAGCAGGGCGACGGCCTCCCGCAGCTCCGGAGGCTCCAGCACCTCCGCCTCGAAGCCCAGCCGGGCCACGTGCACGGCGAGCCAGTCCAGGTTCTCCCCGCCGACGACGAGCACGCACCACCCGTCGCGGTCGTCCTCGACCCGCCCCACCTGGGGCGGCACCAGCTCCCGCACCCGGTCGGGCCGGGCGTGCACCCGCACCCGGGCGACATACCGGTACGACGCCTCGGTCACGGACCGCTGCACGTGGGCGACCGGGTCCGGATGCTCTCTCGGCCGGAAGCGCCAGGTCGTCGCCACCACCTCGCGCATCCGGTCCAGCCGGAAGGTGCGCCAGTCGTCGCGGTCGACGTCCAGGGCCATCAGGTACCAGCGGCGGCCGGTGGTGACCATCCGCACCGGCTCGACCGTGCGCTCGCGTTCCCCGCCGTCGCGGCCGGCGTAGCGGAACCGCACCCGTACGGCGTCGCGGCAGGCCCGCGCGAGCGTCAGCAGCAGCTCCGCGTCGATCTCGACCCCGGGGCCGACCAGGGTCTCGGTGGCGCCGTGCACCGCCCGCACCTCGGCGCGCAGCCGGGGCGGCATCACCTGGTCGAGCTTCGCGAGCGCCCGCAGCGCCGCCTCGCCCGCCCCGGCGACCGTGCCCCCCGACGCCAGCCGCAGGGACACCGCCGTCGCGATCGCCTCCTCGTCGTCGAGGAGCAGCGGCGGCAGCCGGGTGCCCGCGCCGAGCTGGTAGCCGCCGCCGACGCCCGCCGTCGCGTGCACGGGGTAGCCGAGCGCGCGCAGCCGCTCCACGTCGCGGCGCACCGAGCGGTCGGTGACCCCCAGCTCGGCGGCGAGCTCGGCGGCGGTCCAGGACGGCCGGCGCTGCAGCAACGCCAGCAACCGCAGCACCCGCTCGGTCGTCGCCTCGACGGTCACGCGTTCATCGTTCCACAGATCGCGGAACGATCCTGTCCGCTATCTGGGGGAGGCTGGAACCATGACCGACCAGACCTGGAATCTCCTGCTCCGAGATCAGCTCACCTGGCACTGGACCCGCCAGCTGCGCGGTCGTCTCGACGGACTCACCGATGACGAGTACTTCTGGGAGCCGTCGCCGGGCTGCTGGAGCGTGCGCCCGCGCGGCATCGGCACCGCACCGGTGCGAGCCGGGTCCGGCGCGATGACCATCGACTTCGCGGTGCCGGTGCCCGACCCGCCACCGGTCACGACGATCGCCTGGCGACTCGGGCACGTGATCGTCGGCGTGCTCGCGGCGCGCAACGCCGCGCACTTCGGTCACGCGCCCACCGACTACCGGTCGTTCGAGTACGCCGCGACCGCGACCGCGGCGCTGGCCCAGCTCGACGCGGAGTACGCCGTGTGGCTCGCCGGGGTCGAGTCCCTCGGCGAAACCGGCCTCGCCCGCCCGTGCGGGGCGGCCGAGGGGCCGTACGCCGAGCGCCCCCTGGCAGCGCTGGTGCTGCACGTCAACCGCGAGCTGATCCACCATCTGGCCGAGGTGTGCCTGCTCCGCGACCTCTACCTGCACAATGACCGGCAGACCCGACGGGAGGCGAGCTGAGATGGCCCGCGACGTTCAGATCACTTTCGACTGCGCCGACCCGGCCGGGTTGGCGGCGTTCTGGGCCGAGGCCCTCGGCTACCAGTTGCAGGCCCCGCCCGGGGGCTTCGAGTCGTGGGAGCAGGCACTGGAGGCGATGGGCGTGCCGCCCGAGAACCGCAACGACGCCTCCGGGCTGGTCGACCCCGACGGCTCCCGGCCGCGGCTGTTCTTCCAACGGGTGCCGGAGGGGAAGCAGGCCAAGAACCGCGTGCACCTCGACGTGCGCGCCGCCCCCGGGCTCCACGGCGACGCGCGGATGGCGGCCCTGGAGGCGGAGGCCGAGCGGCTCGTCTCCCACGGCGCCACCCGGCTCAGGCGCCACGATCCCGATCCCCCGCTCGGCGCCGGTCACATCGTGATGGCCGATCCCGAGGGCAACGAGTTCTGCCTCGACTGACCAGCCGCGCGGCGGTGCCGGCGGATCGACGCGGTCCGGACCGCGTCGATCCGTCCGCGCCGGTCGTACCGACCACCGGCCGACAGACGTGTCGGAGTCCCGACCCGCGAGGTCGGACTCCGACGGGTCAGTCGGCCTGGGCGGCCAGTTCCCGGGCCCGGTCCCGGGCGGCCTCCAGCGCGGCGAGCAGCGCCGCGCGTACGCCGTGCTTCTCCAGCTCGCGCACGGCGGAGATGGTGGTGCCGGCCGGCGAGGTGACCGCCTCGCGCAGCTTCACCGGGTGCTCGCCGGAGTCGCGCAGCATCACCGCGGAGCCGATCGCGGTCTGCACGATCAGCTCGTGCGCGACCTGCCGGGGCAGGCCGAGCAGGATGCCCGCGTCGATCATCGCCTCGACCAGGAGGTAGAAGTACGCCGGCCCGGAGCCGGACAGCGCGGTCACCGCGTCCTGCTGCGACTCGGGCACCCGGATGGTCGAGCCGAGCGGCTTGAACATCTCCTCGGCCAGCGCGAGGTGCGCCCCGGTGGCGTGCGCGCCGGCGGAGATCGCGGTCATCGCCTGGTCGACCAGGGCGGGGGTGTTGGTCATCACCCGCACCACGGGGGTGCCGTCGGGCAGCCGCCGGTTGAAGAAGCTGGTGGGCAGGCCGGCGCAGAGCGAGATCACGAGCTTGTCGGCGGGCACCTTCGGCCCGATCTCCTCCAGCAGCGCCGCCGCGTCCTGCGGCTTGACCGAGACGGCGAGCACCTCGGCCTCGTCCACCGCGACCAGGTTGTCGACGACCCGTACGCCGTAGCGGGCGGTCAGCTCCTCCGCACGGGCGGGCCGGCGGGCGGTGGCCAGCAGCCGGTCCACCGGCCATCCGGAACGCAGCAGCCCGGAGAGCATCAGCTCACCGATCTTGCCCGCCCCGATCACCGCGACCGTGTGTACCCCGGACGACATCGCGGGCGTACCCCCTCCTGTCGTGGTGGGGGGGGGGGGGGGGGGGGGGGGGGCCCCCCCCCCCCCCCCCCCCCCCCCCGCGGGGGCGGGCCCCCGCCCCCCCCCCCCCCCCCCGGGGGGGGGGGGGCGCCCCCGGCGATGGGGCGGCGGGATCGGTC